>NZ_JBJMQP010000195.1:0-15669 GCF_045802625.1 Hyalangium sp.
AGCGCCGCTGCTCCGGCGCGCCCTTCCTACGGGCGCAGCTTCGCCAGCTTGTCCTCCACCGTGCCGGCGGGGCCCATGGACAGCAGCGCCAGGTAGCGCTCGTAGGCCTGCACCAGCCCTCACCTCAACGGGTCTCCTATCCGCCCTGGGTCCCCGCCTTCGATACGCACCTCCTCGTGCGGCGGGTTGTTTTGCATGGAAGCGGCGGAAATCGAACCCGCGCCGGGCGATGTGAATCCTCTAGCAGAATCGCGCCCTTACCTCGCAGCCGCCCGGAATGCTTAGGAGTTGGTATCCCGCCGCGTCCCGTCTCGTCCCGTCCTGTTCCAGCTCGTTCCGCAGGCTCCTGCGACATACGTGCAACATGGCGGACATGTGGAGTGCTGGGGCTCGTAGTGAGCTCTGGGGTCTCGCGGTGAGCGTCCAGGCCGGATACGTCGACGCTGGCCTCGTGGTGAACGCTGGCGCCTCGTTGACGGGGCGCCAGGAGACGACGGTGGCAATCGCGCAGAGAGGGTGTCGCGAAGGACGGGAGCAGGGGCGCGGGGCACGGCGGCATAGCCCCCGGCGTGGGACGCGGGCTAGAGTCGGCTCGTCACTCGGCTCGCGGAGACCGGGCTCTCTTGGTGATCCTGCGCAACGTTACAGATGAAGACCTCCCGATCTTCTTCGAGCATCAACGGGACGCAGTCGCGCTGCGCATGGCCGCATTCCCGTCGCGGGAACGCGATGCCTTCCTGACCCACTGGCGCACGAAGGTTCTCCGCCCCGAGAACGTGACCCGCACCATCGTCGTGGGCGGCTTGGTCGCTGGGTACATCGGCAGTTGGGAACAGGACGGCAAGCGCCTCGTCGCCTATTGGATGGGTCGCGAGCACTGGGGCAAGGGCATCGCGACACGGGCGCTCTCGGAGCTCCTCGTGCTCGAGCCGATTCGTCCGCTCCATGCGTGGGTCGCTGTCCACAACGTCGGGTCGATTCGCGTCCTCGAGAAGTGTGGCTTCCGCACGGTGGCCCAGGAGAACCAGCAGCATGCGGACGGAGTTGCCGAGGTATTCATGATGCTGGGTCCGAAATAGTGTGAGCCGGGTACGTCCCGTGCGAGAGCCGCTCCGCGGACCTGGATGGCCTCTATTCCGCCTAGGCGTTCACCACGTCAACCCAACGGCCTTTCTCATTGCAGCTTCGAATGCCTGATCGTCGAGGCTGCTTCGCAAGCCCAAAATCGCCACAGCGTCAGGGCCGACCGGTACACGGAACGGTGTCGCGGGGTCTTCGATTGCACTGGCGATGGCCAATGCGACAACTTCGGGTCCGGTTCGACCAGCTGGCCCCGTCATTTTGGTATCGGCTCCATCCCACTGCTCCCACAGTCCGGCGTATTCCGCGGGTCCCTTATGAGGCTCGCTTGCTTTCATGCCAGGAGCGATGATTCCGGGCTCGATCAATACGCTGCGTATTCCAAAGTGACGGACTTCCAGGTGCAGTGACTCCGTCAGGGCCTCGAGCGCGAACTTGGAGGCGCTGTACGCTGCTCTGAGCGGCGATGAGACTCGGCCGTTCACACTCGACACATTCACGATGACGCCGGAACCCCGCTTTCGCCAGGTGGGCAAGACCGCCTGGATTACGCGCAGTGCGCCGAGCGTGTGTATCTCGAACATCTGTCGGAAATGATCAAGTGGATAGCCTTCCACCGGCCCTCCGCCAGAGATGGCTGCGTTGTTGACGATTGCATCGAGCGGACCCACTTCTTTAAGACATTGCGCCACGGAGTCATCGCTGGTGACATCGAGCACATGTGCCTGGATGCCTTCCAATCCACTCGGCGCGGATAAGTCGGTGGCGACGACTGAATGTCCTCGGCTGGCAAGTACCTGCGCCGTTGCCATTCCTATGCCGCGTGCCGCGCCTGTAATCAAAACCCTTAGTGCCTTTGACATTCGGAAGTCTCCTTAAGTGTTCTAGTTCGGGATTGTTCTGTGAGCCTGCCCCGGTTTTGTGGACACCCCGATGAGTCGAAACGAGAGAGGATGTGTCCATGGAACGCAGGAAGAGACGTACCCCCAGCCGTTGAGTTTGAGGGCATAGACGGTGCAGCGCGTGGCGGTCATCCGCCTCAATTGGCCGTCGATCCAGACGAGGGCCTGCTTCTTGTCCTCGGCGTTCATCTCCTCGATGAGGGGGAACTTGGTGGCCCCCAGCGCGTCCATCATGACGCTGACGACGGTCATGAGGCAGTTGTCGTCACTTCCCTTCCGGTAATACATGTTCTCTCGGAGGTCCGGATAGGAGAACGGATTCCAGGCCGCGTTCATCTTCATGGCCACGCGGCGGCTGTCTGCCTTGGCCAGCGAACCGCCGTGCGCCTGGATCAGATCGGCGGGCCGGGAGTCGCCTCGAAATGCGATCCCCAGCACCTCGTCGTTCTCGTTCGTCAGGCTCGAGCCCGCGAGCAGCGCCGCTGGGTTCTTGCGGAAGCGCGCCGGGAATTCTTCAAACCCTGCTGCCAGAAGCTCCTCGAGGAAGCCCTTCTTGTCCGTCGACGAGCTGTCGGCGAACGCCTGCCTCACCGTCCCATCCGGCTCGAAGACGCGGCGGTACAAGGGCAGCCAATCTCCGATTCGATGGTTCTTCAGCTCCGTCCAGAAGTAGTTGAACCAGTAGGGGAACCGGAATTGCGCGTGGTCCTCCGCGGTCATCGGGTAGGGCTGCGCGTTGAAGTTGGTGATCTCGCCGTAATCCAGCCAGCGCTGGAGCCTCCAGGCAGGAGCATGGGCGGGAGGTCTCGGAGTGTGGGTGGGCACGCTCGAATTTTACCACGCGTGCGAGCTCCCCTCCAAAGCGGGGGGCTGAGCCGAGATTCTCCGGAACGCGCAGTCGGCGCGAGCCGGCACCGTGACTGCGTCAGCGCAGGTGTGCGAGGTTGTTTCTCACGATGCCCTTCGCATCCACACGCGACCCGAATGGACCGTGAACCACGATGATCCCGCTCTCGCGCCTTTCGCCCTCCCGCTCGCTCCTACTGTTCGGTGCCCTCTGCGCGAACGTGCCGGTTTCCTCGGCGCAGGCCTCCGCTCCGACGCCCGCTGTCTTCTATGTAGCGTCCGCGACGCTTGACCTGAGCCACTCGAGAGGCGACGCCGGCCCGCCACAAGTCGCAGCCACGGTTCCGATCAACGCGAAGTGCACGACGACAGAACCCGAGGCAGCGGTTCCACTGTGGAGCTGTGAGCTCGGGAGCGTACGGAACGCGACCGGCTACGCGCCGCGTGAGCTGATGCGTTCGCTACCCTGGACCACGCAGGAGCTTGAGGCGCAGGGGCAGGCAGAGCTTCAAGCGAAGCGCGCGCTCGTCGAAGCTGCCCCTGGAGGACCCGAGAAAACCCGGCGCGTCCTCGACTCCTACCAATCGCAGTTCACCTGGCTCTCGCGAAAGTGCGTGCTGACCTCCGGTGCGCAAGGTGATTGCGATGTGGCGCTGATGGCTCTGGCGCAGGTGCAGGAGATCCGGCGAGCAGCGCAGGCAACACCCCCCAAACGCCAGGAAGGCTCCTGCGCGTCCACCCAGAAACTCCACGCCTGCTTGACAGCTCGTTTCGGGGAGGGCGTCCTCCTCTCCGGGCTCAACTCCGACTTCGTTTTCCTGAGCCCTGCTGGAACGCGCCGCGTCCGCACCCTCATCGGCAGTGCCAGGCGCGCCCCGGGAGCCGACGTCATCCAGGGCTACACCCTCTACAGCGATCAGAGCGCGGATTCGTCGGTCACCCAGGCCCTCATCGAGCACGTATCGACGAGGGACATCGATGACCTCGGGAACACCACCTGGAGATTCAACCCCCAGGGGAGCGACAGGTTCTTCGGGAACGCGAGCAAGGAGGCGTTCGAGTCGGACACTCCTGTGAATCCAGGAGCGCGGGTCCTCTGCAAAGAAGCGAAGAAGATCGAAGCACTCGGCGAGCTCATCGAGGTCACGCTCGCTGGAGTCGGGTACCACCCGGAAGAGACGAAACAACATCCGAACTATCGGTACCGGAGTCCGTGCGAAGGACCCGTCATCGGACCGGGGGTCATGGGAATCCGAACCGGCCCGTACCGCCCACCTCGACAGCCGGAAGGGGCGGAGGACAAGAACATCTCCCGGGAGTGCTCCGAAACCGAGTGCCGCTTTTCTTTTCGCGCCACGGGAAGAGCAGCCGATGTGGTCTTCCGCATGGGCGAGAGCGCTTCTGCCGGCGCCTCTTCCGTGGGCGACATCAACAACGACGGAGTGGATGACTACTCGGTCTGGTACGGCGACGCCGGAGTCCACTCGAACGAGCTTTATCTTTCATCAGCGAAGGGGTGGACCTCCGTCGCGCATTCAGGAGGGATGAACTGAGCTGTCAAACAGGCTCATCGGTGTTGCGGCAACAATTTACTTCACCTCGCCCATGAGCTTGCGGACCAGGGGTGAGAGGGCAATCAGCACCACGCCCGCGATCAGCGCGTAGACCGCCAACTGCCGGTAGCCCGCCGTGTACGAGAGGAGCTTGTCCATGGCGGTGGCATTCTCCGCCGGGCTCGTCATCCCCGCGCCCAGCAGGCCGGCGGCGTACTGGCCATACGCGCTGGCCAGAAACCACATGCCCATCATCACCCCCTGCAGAGGCCGGGGCGACAGCTTGGTCATGATGGACAGGCCGATCGGCGAGAGGCACAGCTCCCCGAACGTGATGACGAGGTACGCCACCGTGAAGAGATCCAGCGAGGTGATCCCCTGGGCGTTGGCGAAGAAGCGAGTCGCGTAGAACAGGTAGAAGGCGCCGGCCAGGAAGAGGAAGCCCAGACCGAACTTCACCACCGTATTCGGCTCGAGCTTCTTGTTGGCCAGGGCCACCCAGGCCAGGCCCAGCAGCGGGCTGAAGGCGATGACGAAGAGCGAGTTGGCCGAGTTGTTCACGCCGTTGGGATCCAAGGGGATGCCGAGCACCGTCTGGGTCAGGTTGTTGGCCGCGAAGAGGCTCAAGGAGCCGCCCGACTGCTCGAAGAACGCCCAGAAGATGATGGAGAAGAGGATGAAGACCATGGCCGCGGCGAGCTTCTTGCGCTCCTCGGCGGAGTACCGGGTCATCTCGTAGGCGATGTAGAGCAGCGTGAGCGGGCCGATGGTGTACATGAAATAGTCAGTCAGGTCCGTCTTCGAGACCATGATCATGAGCACGGGGATGAGGGCCAGCGAGCCCGCGTAGATGGCCCAGTCCTGCCACGGCTTCTTCTGCTCACCGGGCTGGCCGTGCCCCGGCGGGAGCCCGATGGGCCCGAGCAGGTGCTGCGAGCGCGCGAAGGTCACCACGCTGATGGTCATGACGATGGCCGTGAGCCCGAAGGCGAGGTTCCACGAGTAGCTCTTGCCCAGGGCGATGCAGAGGTAGCCACCGAGCAGCGCCCCCACGTTGATGCCCGAGTAGAACAAGGAGAAGCCCGCGTCGCGGCGCGGATCGTCGTCCTTGTAGAGCGAGCCCACCATGGTGGAGATGTTCGGTTTGAAGAAGCCGGTGCCGACGATGTTGAAGGCGATGCCGAGGAAGAAGAACGCCTTCGGATCAATGGCGAGCACCAGGCTGCCGACGATCATCAGCGTGCCGCCCCAGAACAGCGACTTGCGGAAGCCGAGGATCTTGTCCGCGAAGAGCCCGCCCACGAAGGTGAAGGCGTAGACGAAGGCCTGGGTGGCGCCGTACTGCAGGTTCGCCGTGTCCTCGGCCATCCTGAGCTGATTGACCATGAAGAAGGTCAACACCCCGCGCATGCCGTAGAAGCTGAAGCGCTCCCACATCTCGGAGAAGAAGAGCCACCAAAGCTGGCGCGGGTACTTGCCTGGGAACGCCTGGATGCTCTCGAGATCTGGGTACTTGCCTGGCAACGCCTGGATGCTCTCGAGATCTGCCGCGGAGGGAGTGTTCACAGGGGCTTGGATATCAGCAATCGGCGCTCCGAGACACCCACGGTGTGGAGGTGAGCCCCACTCCACCGCGGCGCCCCTGCCGTAACATGGGGCCTTCCCACCTGCACGAGGCCGCCGATGGAGCAAGAGCCCCCTTCCCCGCTGCACCCCTCCTTGCTTCCAGCGGGCACGGTGGTGGGGCGCTGGCGCGTGGTGGCCTGGGCCGGCCGGGGCTCCTTTGGCGCCGTCTACCGCGCCGTCCCACTCGGCCAGGAGCAGGCTCCTGCCGTCGCCCTTAAGCTGGCCCTGCACCCGGAAGATCCCCGCTTTGCTCGTGAGGCGGAGCTGCTCTCGCGCCTGCGCCACCCCAGCATCCCTCGCCTGTGGGACCGAGGGGAGTGGCAGCCGCCGGGCGGCCCGCCTCATCCTTTCCTGGCCATGGATTGGGTGGACGGAGCGCCCCTCTACGAGCAAGCCTTGTACCCACGCTCCTCCCCGCAGGCGCTGCGGATGCTGGCCCAGCTCGCTCGCGCCATCGAGGAGATCCACGCCCAGGGCGCCATCCACCGCGACATCAAAGGAGACAACATCCTGGTGCGCTACGCCGATGGGCGCGCCCTGCTCACCGACTTCGGCGCGTGCCACTACCGGGGGGCCGCCACCCTCACTCCGTCCGCCATGCACCCGGGCACTCCCGCCTACCGCTCTCCCGAGTCCTGGTGCCGGGAGTTCAACCGCGACCGCTCGCTCCAGTACCGCGCACAAGCCGCGGAGGATCTCTTCGCCCTGGGCGTCACCGCGTGCCGGCTCGTCTCCGGCGAGTACCCGAAGCTGGCGGCGCCTCGCAGGGACGAGCACGGGCTCTGGCACATCGATTCCGTGATGCCCCCTGCCGCGCTGCTGCGGGACAGGCGCATCGAGCCGCGGCTGCGCACATGGATTCTGCGCCTGCTCTCGGTGCACCCCGAGGAGCGCGGCACTGCGGCGCAACTGGCCGAGGCCCTCGAACAAATCGCGGCGCCCTCCGAAGCGCGAGCACCGCTTCGCGAAGAGTCTCCCCTCCCTCAAAGCTCAGCCGGACGGATCAGCGCCCCCGCCCGTGTGAGCTCCCGACGGCCCTGGTTGCTGGTGACAGCCGCCGCGAGTCTGGCTCTGGCCACCTGGGCGGGGTGGCTCACTCCCAGCAAGCCTGCGGAACCACCCTCCGTCGCACAAACGGCCGCAGGAGCCGACCCGCCGGATGCAGGCACTGCGGGGCTCGCGGAGGCGTTGACGTCCACCTCTACGAATTCGGCTCCCGGACTCCAGGCTCCCGAGGGGATGGCCGAAGACACGCCTCCGGAGCCACGACAGGGGCAGGACCGGCCCGATGCCAAGGGGCGCTGCCCTCACAAGCGGCAAGTCGCCCTCAATGGAGGTTGCTGGCTAGAGCTTTCACTCTCTCGGGAGGAATGTGAAGGCAGCGCAGCTCACATGTTCAAGGGCAAGTGCTACGTACCGGTCATCCCTCCTGTACATAGACGCCCCCCTACCTCCACCCCTTCGGACAAGCAGCACTCCGAACCCCGGTAGACCCACGGGGGCAGCTTTGGCTTCGTCCCCACGGAGGCGGAGATGAAGCAATCGGCTGATCCACGGCCTGGGGCCTCCGTGGCGGATCCGCAGCCTGCGGACCCCTTCGAGCCCCTGCGATACCCGGGTGATGGGGGCTGTACTCCTTTGACGGTACAGCCTCCATCCTCTGAGTCCGCGCATCCTTCGCCCGTATCGCCGCACGGCGCTCCCGGCGGCCATACACGGAGGATGCAATGAAGAACGCGCTGTGGGTGTGCCTCGTTGTCGGATGCGTGCTCAGTGCCTGCTCGAGCGGCGGCAAGGGTGAGCCAGGTCCGCAGGGGCCCAAGGGCGATCAAGGTCCACAGGGGCTCAAAGGTGACCAAGGTCTGCAGGGACCCCAAGGTGATCAAGGTCTGCAGGGGCCCAAAGGTGACCAAGGTCCGCAGGGGCCCAAGGGCGCCAATGGTACCGACGGCGCTGCAGGGCCACCGGGGCCACCGGGGAATTGGTCGGCGTTCGCTGGCGGAGCGGCGCAGGCGATCACCACCACCGTCACCATCAATGCAAAGTCAGACTGTGGCTCGGTCGCTCCAGCGCCACATATGGAGGTGTTTGCTGACCACGTCCGCATCGGCGGAGTCGACGTGACCAATTCGACCTACGCCGACACGACACTCACCCTGCCGAGCCCCAGATTCATCGGCGAGCTGACCGTCGTGTTCACCAACGACAGCGCTGCGGGCGGCTGCGATCACAATCTCTACGTCGACCACATCACGCTGAGCACTGGCGCGACCATCTCCTCCAGCGACACCGCGCACGTAGTCTACGACAGGATGACTACCAGCGATCTGGCCACCGCGTTCGACGGCGTCGACGTCATGTCCGTCTCTGCGGGCATTCGCATGTCGTGGAGCGGTGGCCTGCGCTTCTTCGTTGGCGCTTCAGGCTCCCTGGCGGGGTTGGGAGGCGCGGCAAGCCCCATCTTTTCCACCAAGGCCAACTCCACTCGGTTCTCCAACTCGTCGCCCCAAAAGTGGGAGGCCACCGGCGAGAGCATTACGCTTTCAGCTCCGCCCGAGCAGCCTGCCCGGTACCGGATTGCGATGCGTCAGATATTCACCAACCAGGCTTCGGGAACGGCCTACTGCGTGGTGACCCTGACGGCCTCGACCGCACCCGCCGGGACCTTCTCTGTGAGCGGCCTGGGGAAGCTTTACGGCAGCCCAGCAATTAACTATTGGCAGACCGTCTTCGGAGAGGGTTTCTTCCAAGTGCCTGCCGGCCAGACCATTCAGCTGAATGTGAACATGGTAACGGATAGCGGCAGCTGCCTGCTCGCCAATGCAAGCAGTGACGGCGACGTGTACACTTCGGTCATCGCCTGGCCGCTGTAGGCATTCGTCTGGTCCCGTTCCAATCCCCGCCCGAGGAGCAGACTGGGGGCCCATGAGGCCCCCGCCCCGTCCTAGCTGCCCAGGAAGCCGAGCAGCGCCCGGTTGAACTCGTCCGCATGCGAGAGGTTGAACCCGTGCGGGCCGCCCTGGATGACCGCCACCTTGCCGGCTAGCCCTGGAGGAGCCGCTCATCTGGGGAAACCATCAGCGGCCCTGCCCTACCTCTCCGCACCAGCCCCCCACTCTCAACAGGCGCCTCTCCGTCCTATGCTGGGCGAGCCACGCCTCGCGTATCACCGCGCTTGGGCTTTTCTCGCAGGCTCGCCCTGCGTCGAGGGTTCGCCATGCCGCTCGTCTATTCGAGCTTGAGGAATGAAGTCGAGGAGACCGATGTCTCCGAGGAGGAGCACCGGCAAGCCGGCCTGGAGCCCATCAAGACGAAGCTGGGAATCGTATGGGCGGCTCCAGAGAATCGCGAGGGCGTGCTCCTGAAGTGCGGGCGTCCCATGGCGCTGCCTCCGCCCCTGTTGAGCAATGGGCCGCCGCCTCCGTTCGGCCAGCAGGGGCCGCCGCCTCCGTTCGGCCTCCCTTCGCAGGGTGGAAACAAGGTGGTGGTGCACGCGCCGCCCCGCGAGAAGCTCACCGAGGACAACAAGTCCTCCGCCGTGCCGAAGCAGCAGATGGACGCCTTCGTCGAGGGGCTGGTGGAGCAGGGCGAGCTGGGCTTCCCCGTGTACTCGGTGAGCGACAACAACTCGTTCCACACCAGCGGCTATCTCTGGGGGTACTACGCCGCGCGCACGGTCAAGGAGCTGCGGCTACCGCCGGGCCCCATCGCGGTCGTCAACTTCGACTCGCACCAGGACGCTGGCGTGGCGACGAGCCGCGTCGTCGCGAGCGATCGCTGGGGCTCCATCCTCATCAAGCAGATCAACGATCTGGGCTTCCCCGCCTGCTACCTGTCGGCGTTCAACAAGATGAGGCGCAGCGAGGTGCCCGGAAAGACGTTCTCGTATTTCGGCGTCTATCCGAAGAACCCGGCCCTCAAGCCTCCCGGCTCCATCATCCCGCAGAGCGACAAGAACGCCGAGAAGATGATGGAGGACATCCGCAAGGAGTTCCGCGACTTCTGGAAGAGCGTGAACGAGCACTTCGGCGAGCCCATCAAGTACGTGTTCTTCACCATCGATCGGGACGTGCTGAACGACAGCTATACGCAGTGGGGCAACGGGACGATCCGCGGCCCCACCCAGCTGATCCAGCTCATGGAGGCGGTGCTCGAGCCGCTCAACATCCTGCGCGGCGCCGACAAGCCTCAAGCGCAGCTGATCGGCTTCGACATCACCGGGCTGCCCGAGAGCATGCGCTATCACATCGACCCTCCGAGCGGCGGGGCCTACGCCGATCCCAAGGTGGTGTGGTCCAAGCTGTCGCAGGAGCTGTATGCGGTGCTGGACTTCGCGCACTCGCGGCTGCTCGACGCGCGGCGCTCCATCTACGTTCCCCACGTGCTCTTCTTCAGCGGCAGCATCAGCTACGCGTCGCTCAGCGGCAAGGAGCCCGACGAGTGGAACTGCTGGGACTACGTGTCGTTCCTGTCTCAGCGCCTGAAGCTGCTGCTGGGCTCCACCAACGTGTACTACCACGAGGGCTGGAGCTACCTGCTGTGCCAGCAGGCGGCGCCCATCTATGAGGCCGCCTGGAAGCGCTTCACGCTCTACAAGCCGGCGAAGCTGCTCGAGCCCGGCACGGCCTCGGAGGTGGAGCAGCAGCTGGGCGAGGGGACACCGCTGGGCGGCTTCGCCTGCACGGCCTCCGTCAGCGACTACTCACGCTTCGAGAAGTCCAAGCAGCAGGTGCCCTTCGACGACATGGTGAGCATGGTCAAGCTGTTCGCGCCTCCGCAGTGAGGCCGCGGGTCCGCTCGCGGAGGTTGGCAACGCCCTGAAGGTGGACTAACGGGGCAGCTCCCCTAACGGAGCAACCCCCATGTCTCTCTCCATGTACCAGGCGTCCATCCCCGTCTTCGTGCGCATGCTGAACAACCTCTCGGCGATTCTCGGCAAGGCCGCGGCCCACGCCGAGGCGAAGAAGATCGATCCGTCCGTCTTCATCCGGGACCGGCTGGCGCCCGACATGCTCCCCTTGTCCTTCCAGGTGCAGACGGCCAGCGATATGGCGAAAGGCTGCGCGGCCCGTCTGGCGGGAATCCAACCGCCCAGCTTCCCCGACACCGAGGCCACGTTCCCCGAGCTGAAGGAGCGCGTCGCCAAGACGCTGGCCTTCCTTCAGACCGTGAGCGCAGCGCAGATCGACGGCAGCGAGGATCGCAACATCACCCTCAGGCCGGGAGGAGGACGGGAGTACCGCTTCGTGGGCCAGTCCTACCTGCTCACCTTCGTGCTGCCCAACTTCTATTTCCACATCACCACCGCGTACAACATCCTGCGGCACAACGGCGTGGAGCTTGGCAAGCAGGACTTCCTCGGGGACCTGTGACGTCAGGGGGCGCGGGGCGGGTGACGCCCTCCGTGATGGACACGGGGTGGGCCACCCCGAGCGTGGCGCCCTCGCGGCGGGCCGTGAGGCTCTGCGGACCGACGGGCAGGCCCTCGAGCCGGTAGTGTCCCTCGGCGTCGGTGCGAGCCTCCGCGGGCGCGCTGATCACGGAGCCCGCCCAGCGCTCTCCCCCGAGGATCTGCGCGCCGGGCACGGGCTGGCCGGCGCTGGCCCGCACGTGGCCCTCCACCGCGCCGCTGCCCTGAAGCTGGAGCTCGACAGGGAAGCGCTCGCCCGCGGCCACCGTCAGCGCGCGGCGGCTAAGGGGAGAGAAGCCGGGCGCGGAGGCCACCAGATCGTAGCTCCCGGGGGCCAGGCCCTCGACGGAGAAGCGGCCCGTGGCATCCGTCACGGCGCGGCCGGAGTCCCCGTTGCTGTCGTGGGGGCTCACGTCCAGGCTGGCGCCCGCGATGGGAGCTCCCGTGCCGCGAGCCACCATGCGACCCTCCAGCGCCGAGCCCTGCTCCACCGTCCGCCCGGTGAGGCCCTGGCCCGGCACCAGCGTCAAGCGCAGCAGCGTGCGCGCCTCTCCGTACGGGCGCACCACGTCGCGCCGCAGCGGCGCATACCCTTGCGCTCGGACCGCCACCAGGTAACTGCCGGGCCGCGACGCCAGCCGTGCTCGCCCCCGCGCATCCGTGGCCCCGGTGCTCGCCAGCCGCCAGGACACCTCGTTGAGGTTCGGATCCCGCGGGCCTCGCCAGTACAGCCTCACGTTGGCGCCGGGCACCGGCTGCTCGCCGGCCACCACCTCCACCTCCAGCACCCCATCCTGCTCGGAGGGGGCCTGGGCCAGCGCGGGCGTACTGCCCGGGTCCGCGCTGCCTTTGGCGCTCACATCCTCGGGGCTCTCTGGCTGCAGCACCGTGCCGGCCCGTCCCGCAGGAGCTGAGGCCTGGGTCGAGCCAGAGTCCGCCCCCGGCCTGGGAGCCGAGGAGTCCTCCGCCCCACCCGAGCGGATCCAAAAGAGAACGAATCCCACTGCCACCAGGAGCGCTGTGACCAGGATGAGCTTGCGCATGTTGGGTACCTCTTCGCTACACTGCTTCGGGTACGATGAGAAGGTCCTCTGCCCGGAGCCGGCATGCCCTTGAAAGGGGCTTGAGCACTCATGGCTCGCTCCACGGCTTCAAACAGCACGAGCGTGCCCTCCACGCGCGGCGGGCCCCACCTCTCCACCGGAGTCAATTGTGAGCCTTGAAGCCTGCTTGCCCGCGGACCTCCGAGGGCCCACCACCACCATCACCCGGGTCGCCGCGGGGCAATCGGGCGCCGGTGTCTACCGCGTCGAGGCCGCAGGACAGGCGTTCGTGCTGAAGCTCTCGGGTGAGAGCGAACCGCTCGCGGGCTGGCGCCGCAAGGTTCACACCCAGCAGCTCGCCGCGAACACGGGTCTGGCGCCTCGTGTCATCCACGTGGACGAGGAGCGGCGCGCGGTCGTGAGTGCCTTCGTCGTCGACCGGTCGTTCCCGGCTTTCTACTGGGACCCGCGCACGCGCGAGGCCGCGCTCACGCAGCTGGGCCGCACGGTGCGCCGCGTGCACGAGCTGCCGCTACCTCCGGACGCGGACGTGAAGGAGCCGCGGGAGTTCCTCGCCGCTCTCTGGTCAGGGCTCGTGGCGAACTTCGCTCTGCCCACCTTCGTCGGCGAGGCGGTCCAACGCGTGCTCACGGAGGAGCCGCCCGCTCGCGAGCGCGCTCCGGTCCTGAGCCATAACGACGTCAACCCAACCAACCTCGTCTACGACGGCGAGAATCTCCTGCTGCTCGACTGGGAGACTGCCGGGCCGAATGATCCCTTCTACGATCTCGCGGCGATCTCCGTCTTCCTCCGCATGGACGAGGCTACCTGCCAGAGGCTGCTGGCGGCCTACGACGGTGAGCCGGTCTCCAGGCTCCCCGCCCGATTTGCCTACAGCCGCCGGCTGGTGGCGGTCCTGTGCGGCGTGGCATTCCTGCACCTGTCCCGCCAGTTCGGACACGCTGGAGCCACCGGCGGGGAGACGCTCGACTCGACGCCCTCACTCAGTGATTTCTATCAGCGGCTACGGACCGGCTCCCTGAACCTCGCCACGGGGGAAGGGCGTTGGTGGTTCGGCCTCGCCCTGGTGAAGGCCAGCCTCACACCGCCATGACAGAACCATGACAGAGACATGGAGCTCTCATGGCCATTGGCCCGTTCCCACGCTGTAGGTTGATCACCGTCTCTGCCCTGCCCCGGTGGACCTCTCATGCGTGTCATCACCGCCACCCTCCTCGTGACGGCTGTTACGGAACTCTCAAAGGGCTCCAAGCTGGTCCGGGCGAGGGATGTGTTCGCCTGGTGTGACCGGAGCTCGGTGGACTACCAAGGCGAAGGGCTCAAGCACCAGGCGCTCTGGGATGCGGACCTCGAGGAGGCCCGCGGACAGCGTCGGCTCCTGAAGTTCAAGAGCGGGGAGTGCAAGCAGTCCCGGGTGGGATGGGCGCTCATCGCTCACGGTGCCAAGGCGCGTGAAGCCGCGGCGCGCCTGGGCTGGCGCGAGCAGCTCTGGAATGGCGAGGCCTGGGATTGGCTTGGGGGGTGCCCACCCGTCCCAGCGCGGCGCCCTGGGGCGGGTGAGAAACCGGTAGACGGAGAGCCGGGCTGGGGCTCGGCTGCCGAGGGCCCCTGGCCATAACCGGTCCTCAGCCGGGGCGCCCTCGCCTGCTCAAGTGCAGCGCCGCTACGGCCCCCGGAGGACGGTCAGTCCCTTCTCGGTGAGAACCAGCAGCATGCTCGGCGTCACGGAGGGCTCGTAGACGAGCTGCAGGACGCGTTGCCCGGACACCTGCTTCACCGGCGTCAGCGTCACACCGTCCGGCTCCAGCCGCCACAGGCCCGCGCCACTCGTGCCGATGTAGAGCGCCCCATCATCCGTCGCCTTGAGCGCGGGGATCCGATCCGTCGGCAGCCCGGCCAGCTTCGACCAGCTCGCGGCGGAGTGGGACTTGGGCGTCATCGCCCAGACACCGTACTCCGCGCTCCCCAGGTAGTAGCGGCCCGACGCGGTCTGCTCGAAGGCGCGCCAGAGATCATCATCCGCCTGGCCATTGAGCGCTTCGTTGAAGCCCTTGAACCTCCAGGGCGTGGGGCCTGTCCAGGTGTTCTCCCGGTCCCACTCCTCGAGCTTCCCGCTCGGCACCAGCACCCCGACCATCTGCTCGTTGGCCACGAGCACGTCTCCGTTCGGCGCGATGCCCAACCCATACATCGGCGGGCATTGGAGCGACTGATCCTTCGTGCCGTCCGGATTCGTGGTGACCAGGTACCAGCCCGGATGACGGTGGCTGTTGTACGTGAGCCCCTGGATGCGCGTCGCTCCGTGGTTCGTCGTGATGTAGAGGTCGCCGCGATGCGGGCCGCGCGTCACGCGAGCGCAGTTGAGGATGCTGCGATCCTCCTCGTAGTGGAAGTCATTCGTGTTGTGGATGCCGATCTGCTTGCCCGCGTTCGACGCGCCGGTGCTGCGCCAGATGTGCTCCTCGAGCGCGACGGTTCCATCCGGCTGGAGGCGGACCGCGTCGAGATCTCCCTTCTGGTATTCGGCGTAGCGCTCGGGCGTGTAGTTCGCATCGCCTGGCCCGGGGATGTACGTGCGCTGCGTAATCCCTTCCGCCCGCTGCATCTCGGGAGCGCGGTAGCCCACGTACGCGCGCCCGGCCTCACCGCCGCAGATGACCGTCGAGCCAATGGCCAGCGAATCCCAACCGAACGGCTGGCGCGCCTGGCCGATGCCCGTGGTCCACGTGGGAGCCGTATCGCCCGGGCGCAGCACGCCGATGCGATTGCCATCGAGCAGCCAGAGGTTCAGCCCTTCATCGAGCCCCACGCTCTGCGGGGTGCCCACGCCGAACGACTGGGTGTAGTTGAGCACCGCCTCCGCGGGCCACGGGCCTGGATCCTTCGGCGTGCCGGAATCGGGCGTCCCCGGATCCGGCGGCGTGCCGCCATCGGGCGGTGTCACTGGCGTGGGATCCGGCGTGGAGGCCGTGGGAGTGCCGGAGTCCACCGAGGGAACAGGAGGAGGATCCGAGGGAACTTCGTTGCCCTCCGAGGGCGCAGGCCCTGGATCCACTCGCAGGTCGACTGTCCGGGTCCGGTCACCGCAACCCACCGTGAGTAATGAAATGACCGCGAGTCCTGCTCCCAGCGCGCCTGCTCGAATGCTCATTCATGCCTCCGTCACGGAGGCTTGATCGCAAGTCCCG
>NZ_JBJMQP010000196.1:0-2139 GCF_045802625.1 Hyalangium sp.
GGGCCATGGTACTCCACGACTGGGCCGACCCGCAGCAATTGAATGCGGAGTAAGCAAAGAAGGGGACGCTCCATAGTTGCGCACTGGTACGCATCTTCGTGTTCGGTGCTGATCACCACGGCCGAGGCGATCGCGCTCTCGCTCTAGAAGCATCGGGGCGGGCCGCCGGACGACTGGCGGAGCCGCTGAATTCCTGAGCGCTCGCGTCACCTCGGGGCGGCGGCATCTTCTGCAACTCGACCCTGTACGTCTCCACACGACGGAACCCTGATCAGGGTGCTCACACACGCGCGGGCGATGGTGAAACCGGATCGAGCGCCCCCAACGGCTTGAAGCGCGCGTGCCGCGGTGGAGGTGATCAGGCGAGTCGTCCGGCACATCCTCTGGGTGAAATGTTCGAGTTCGTCGCGACAAGGGAAGCCATAAGGGACCGTGGTGGGGCACGATGCTGGCCATGCTGCCCGGTAACTCATATCGCCGGCCGATACGGCATAGGGCGGAAGTCCCCGCCCTGAAGGGTTCAGCGCTGCAAATAGAATCCTCGCTTACCAACCCTCCCCACTGTTCCGGTCGGCTCGCTGCTGCGCCAGCCCGGATAGCGACAGCACGGTGCCCTTTACGCAAAAACGGATGCGCAATGATTCTGCGGTCAGCTACGCCACCTCGGCAGTGGCAACCTCATAGCTCGCGCCGCCACCGAGGTAGCCCACATCCGCTCCAGCGGATCGAGAAGCGCAGCCATCAGCGCCAGCGAGTTGCCGACCATGCCTCCTCCTGGATCGCTCACCTCCTGGGCAAGGAGATGCGCCAGCGCGATCAGCCCCTTAATTGGGTAGGTCTTTCGGCCCTTGACCTTAATGCGACCGGAGGGTGGATTGTAAAACACGCGCGCCTCCACGCAGAAGCGTCCGGCCCCGAGCTGCTCATGCTGGAGGCCTCGCTCATCGAGGAGCATCCGAAACCGCTCAGTTGCCTGTTCGGCCCGCCGGCCCTGTAACCGTGATGAGGGTGGGCGAGGCCCACGCTTCCAGACAGCAGGCTTCGCTGCCGGACGTGAATTGCTCAGGGCCACACCTTCTCGAAGCATCCCGGTCCGCCGCAAGACGTCCTTGAAAGCCTCAACACCCTGTCCGAGCTCGGCCGGACTGAGGCCACCGACACGCCCATCCAGCGAGATCTCACCATGCTCGCTCAGGCCCACCTTTGCCGCCCAGAGACCGTCCTCTGTAAGCCGGCAGCGCAAGCCGCTGGCTTGGAGCTCCCGCGCCAGCTTCGGCAGGTCAACCCGAACAGGACTTCCGCCTTCGCTCGAAACCAGGATCTGCGCCGGGTCGCGACCACGCGGCGTACTCGCGGCCGAAGGCGTATGGATGGTGTGGTCCGGGCTGCTGATCATAGGCCACGCGTGCATCGGGCTACTCCGCCGCGGTCAGCACGGGCACGTCGAGAACTCCCACGTGCACGAGGGTTTGGCGCAGCGCAACGAGGCCGCGGCCGGGCAGGGTTGGCCCGTCGATGGGTCGGACCCGGCCGGACGTTGGATGGTACAAAACGCACCCCTCGACAATCCAGCAGCCCGGCCGTAGCCGCTGGAACTCAATCATCTCGGCTTCACAGGCGGCGATGAACTCCTGGACGGCGGCTTGAGCGGGGCGGCCCCGCAGTTCACGCGGCGCTATGCGCCGGGGCGGGCGCGAGGCGGTCTCCTTCACCTTCGCCGCCGCCGACGGCGGTGGTTCTGGGTCCAGCGTCACCCCGGCCCGGAGCAGATCGAGCAGCCGCCGCAGCTGTTGCTCGCCCGCCCCGCTGTCCACCGTCACGCGTCCATCTACGTGGATGCAGACCCGGCCTATGTACAGCTTGTCCGCCCACAGCGCACAGCGTACGCCCAGGGCGCTGAGGCACTCCGCTACCCCGGCTATGTCGACAACGGTGCTGCTGCCGGTGGTGTCAGTCTCGGTGTAGTCCAGCATGATCTCACTCCCTGTGTGATACAGGGGAGGGCGGGTATGACCTCTGGCGCAGTTTGTGCTGCCCGACTGAGCGAGTGACGCCTTGAGGTGATCAGGCGAGTCGTTCGGCACATTCTCTGGGTGGCAATGTTCGAGTTCGTCGCGACAAAGAAAGCCATGGCGGACC
>NZ_JBJMQP010000197.1:0-67842 GCF_045802625.1 Hyalangium sp.
CTCGGGGTCTACCGCAAGACGCTGCTGTTCCCGCTGACGGAGTGGGTGCCCGAGTTCATGGACACGCCCACGGTGCGTGGCCTGCTGCCGTGGATGGGGACGTGGAAGCGGGGGCCGGGGCCGCGCTTGGTGGACTTTCCCCTGCGAGGCGGGCGAGTGCTGAAGGTGGCGCCGCTCATCTGCTACGAGGCCATCTTCCCCGGCTATGTGGCCCAGGCAGTGAGTCAGGGTGCGGAGCTCATCGTGACGCTGTCGAACGACTCGTGGTTCGGGACGTCGGCGGGGCCCAGGCTGCACCTGACGCTGGTGGCGTTCCGGAGCATCGAGACGCGACTGCCGCAGGTGCGGGCGACGAACTCCGGCATCTCGGCCTACATCAGCCCGACGGGAGAGATCGTCCAGGAGGTGCAGACCGGCCAGCGCGCGGGAGTGCGGATGACGATCCCTCCCACCGAGCACTTCCGCACGCTGATGCTGATGTGGGGCGACTGGTTCGGCCCCACGGCGCTGGTCGCGGGCATGGTGCTGCTGCTGGTTCAGGCACTGCTGTCGAGGGCACGGCGGCCCCGCGAAGCACGTTAGGTCCCGGACTCCGCCCACCGCTGGGGCGGGACCGGCACCGTCAGACGTGAGCAGGCTCGAAGCCGCTGGGCCTCGGGGTGTAGGGCTCGTTCAGGAGGTACGCCTGGATGAGCTTCAGGTCGCCGGTATCGAAGCCCGGCTTGTATTGCTGCACGGCCTCGGGCTTCTCGTCGGGCGAGTCCCTCAAGGCCGGGACCCAGTCAGGCCTCACGGGGGCCTTGGCCTTCTTCTTGTCCCGGTAGAGCTCCACCACGTACTGGCCTGTCCGCGTGGGCACCCTCTTCACCTGGATCCGCTCGTAGCCGAGGCCCGTCTTGTGCCAGCGCTCCATGCGATCGCCGCCCCAGCTCTTCACCTCTTCCAGGTAGCGGACCGTGTAGCCCAGCAGCGCCAGGGCCTCCATGTTGCCGCTGCGGAAGCCCAGGTGCTTCGTCTGGGACCAGCGGTGGAGCAGCTCGTAGAGCTTGAACTGCTCCATTCGAGTGCTGCACCACTTCGCATCGTCGTCTCGCCAGAACTCGGTGAAGTCGAAGATCCGGCCCGGGCTGAGCTTCTCCATCTCCTTGAACCGCAGCTTCTTCTTCTGCTCCTCCTCGGCGGAGGCCTTCTCGCTCACGACCGGCTTGTCGCCGACGATGAAGACGTAGTCGATCTTGCTCTCGTTGAGGGCGAGCTGGATGAGCTGCTTCATGCCCTCGAAGCTGGTGTCGTGCTCGACGTGGATCTCTCCCTTCTTGCCCGTGAACCGGCTCCAGAGCAGCAGCACCCGCGCCTCCTTGAGCTTCTCGAAGGGCACCTTCCGGCCGTTGAGCCACTGGACGATGGCGGGGACCTTGGGCACAAACTGCTCATCCGTCACCTGCCACGTGTCCCGGATGATCTGGCGCGCATCGCTCTCGGACCAGTTGATGACGCTCAGGTAGCGAGTGCCGAAGTCGACATCCACCACCCAGAAGATCGGACCCGGGGCGGAGGACTTCCCGACGAGGGTCCGCGCCAGCTCCTTGCGCTTCTCATCCCGGCCCGTGGAGGTATAGGCGAACGGCTCGGCGCGCTTCTCCAGGCCGCTCTGCTTGTAGAAGTCGAGGATCGACCTGGCGTGCTTGCTGGTGGAGGGATCTTCCGGCTGGAGCACGATGACCCGGCTCAGGGGCGAGAGCAGCAGCGACGCCGCGATGCCGAACATGTCTCCCGAGGCGTCTCCGGATTGGAGCGTGATGACGGGGACGGTGATCAGCATGGAGTTCTTGACGTAATTGACGACCTGCCAGAAGCCGCTCTCGGGGGTGCGGCCCTGCGGGCCCTTGGCCTTCAGATCCTGGACGATGCGGGGCAGCGAGTCCCTGAACTCCTGGAGCCCGGAGATCAGGACACTGGTCAGCGTCTGGAGGAAGCCGCTGAGCTCCTCCGGGTTCAGCTCCTTCCGCCCAGCCTTCTCCTCGAGCGCCTGCCACCAGACGTCGGCGTCCATCTGGTGAGACATGGCACTCCAGAGGAGCTGTTCCACCGTGAAGACCTTGTCCGGATCGGTGGCGATGGAAGGCCACAGACTCTTGTCCAGCGTGTCGATGACTGCTTTGACGACGTCGTTTCGTAGAGGCATGAGCACACCCGTCCTTTCCCTCGAAGGGATCAACGAATGGGTGGGGCGCCAACGCTTCGTGGCAGGCCGAGCGGTACGCCATTGCGTAGAGCCCACGGACACTCCGTAAGAGAGCCCATGAAGCCCTCATCCGTCCGCCAGCCTTGAGGATCCAGGGCGAGGAATGTGCTCCCATGCGCCTGCTGGGGAGCATGGTCACGAGAGCCTGGAACCAGCGCGGAGGGATGCCATGAAGGTGAGCCTGCAGGATGCGCTCGCACGATGGCGGCGGGGCAGGGGACCTCGTGTGCGGCGAACGGAGCGACCGGTTCGGCCCCGGAGACTTCCTGTTCGTGCCCGCCGGAGTGGTGCACCGCTTCGTGGACTTCACGGACGACATGGTCGTCGTCTTCCATGGACCGGAGGGAGGTGAGCACCCGGAGGCGGGAGGCTAGCGTCAGGTACCATCACACGACAGGCCGCCGATTGACGCGACAGAGGTGCTCTTCGCCACTCTGTATGAAGCGCTTCGCCAACTCGGCTTTGCCTGACCGCCCGTGCTCGAGGAGGTACGTCAGCTCCGCAGGCAACAGCGCTTTCACCGTGATGAGGCGCACTTCGCCAGCGGGCGTAATGAAGCCTCTGGGCAGGTCCTTCGACTCCACTCCCAGCAACACCGCGACGCGACCCTCAGGGGTGACAAACTCCCTGGGCATTCTCTCGCCGGAAACCTCCATAGAGACGTACCCCTTGAGCAGCCACTCACGCAGGTGCTCGTGCTCAGCCACTTCATCACCCACGGACTGAAGGAGCTGTAAGAGCCAACTCCTTGCTGCGGACTCCACCGGCTCATCCGTTTCGATGACCAGCTCCAACCCGAAGCCTGCTGATGGCTCCTCGCGATCGATGAACGGATCCGCCAGTCCTTCTGTGGCCAGCAGCGTGCGCCCCTTCGGACGGTGGATGACGCGCCAAGCCTGAGTCTGTCCGGGCCACAGTGGACCGCCCATGACGATAGGGATGAGGGATTCCTTCTCCAGTTCTCCCAACGAGCGGTAAGCGGCCTCTCGAGCAGCATTTATCTGTCGCAGCAACTCGTTGTGCTTCTGCGCTGAGTGAACTCTGTCCTGTTCGGCAGTCCTTGGGCCCGTCACATCCACGAACTTCGATCCTGTGGCGCCTATGTCCTCAAGGGCGGCCTTGATGTCCTCGGAGACGATGAGGACCACCGGCCATCCCCATGGACGGAATACCCTGGCATCGCCCACCTTCGTTGGATCAATGCGCAGGCCAGCGACGACCCGGTATTCACCCACGAGATCGGGCTGACCGTCCTCGGCAGTCCAATACTGCACCTCCTCGCAGGCCGCATCGTCGATGCATCTCGGCATGCGCAGAGCGTTGAGCGCAAAGTACCTGTCTGTCTGCGATTCGACCTTTACCGGGATGAGCTGCACATCATTCGGGGCCAATTGACGGAAGACGGTAGCCACCGTCTCATGAATGATAGGCACTGCTGCCCCTGCCACCGAAAAGTCCAGCGGCCTTCCTGGGAGAGACAAGGGAATCCGGATCACTCCCTCCACAGAGACAGGCTCGCCTCGCCTGAACAACCAGATCCCGATCTTCTTTCCTTGTTCATCGATGGGCGCCCCGAGTTCCCAGCGTCCGGGGACATGAACATCATCAGACAGCTTGAAGTATCGCATGGACAAGGTGAGTCCCCACTTCATTCGGTTCGGGTCACCAACTTGTTGAGCCGAGACCCTGGCGTGGAGATCTCCCGGGCCAACCTCCGGAGTTCCGCAGTAAGGGCCTGCTGGCACTGTTGGAGAGTCCGGCATGTGGATGTTGCCCGGTCCAATCGTTCGTAGACTTCCTCGTGATACGCCTGCGGATGTGGCCCCCTGTGTCCGTTGATGCGAACCCTGTTGGCTGGGTCATTCAGTGACATCTCCGCCCGGTCGAAGATCTGCTGGAACTTGGGTGTCCAGGGGCCTCCGCCGCGGGTGGCATCGGGCCACTTGTCCGTGGCTATGTGGTGCTCGGGACCCTCCGCATCCACCGGACTGGAAGCCGCCCCGCTCAGGCCCTCGGCCACTGAGGCGACCGCGTTGGGCGCAAGGGCAATGGTGACTGCTTCGGTGGATACGGTCACTTCCTCCACCTGAGCCACCTGTGTCAGGCGGATTCCGGCCTGCACCGCACCCAGTTCCGAAGCTTGCACGGAGCCTGGCAGCGTGGGCACCTTGGCTGCGAAACTGGATGCCGTCTGGCCGATGGCTGCCGATAGCAGCAGCGCGAACGCCCGCGCGGCGTTCTTCCCCATCACCTTGCCGTAGGTCCTCCCGGCCTCTCGGAGTTCCGAGAACGAGGTGGCACGGTCCGCTAGCTCGACCAGCCGCCGCCAGCCTGTGATGAGCGTCCAGAACGTGTCTACGCCGACGTAGCAAATGAAACTGGCTGTCAGGACCGCCGCGAGGCCTTTGGAGAACGGTTCGGGCAATGTCCACATCACGGCGTAGAGAGTCATCGTCCAGATGATGGTGGCTTTGATGGTCTCTGGGTCGGCCATTCCCTTGAAAGACTCCATCATCTCAGGCAGCACCTCTTCCATGGCGAAGGACATGGCGAGGGTGTAGCGGCTATCACCTGTCAGGACGGGGTTGCTCTCCAGGACTCTGCGGCAATCCCGAGGTTGCCCTGAGGACTCACAGAACCGCAGGTATTCCTGGGTTACTCGCACATCGATGGGGGCCCACTGCGAAGCGGGGAGTTGTTCATCCAGGGGAGCGATCCCCTGGTGCTGATTGTATTTGTACCAGCCACTCCGAGGTGTGACACCGAGTAGTGCCCGGGCAGCTTTCTCGGGGTTGGCCGAGGACCTCATCTCCCGGGCTTGCTTGGCGATGGCCTGCGTGAACTCCTCGTCCTCCAATTCCGCTGGTTTGACTTGTCCAGTACGAGGGATGTGGATGATAGGGGGACCCTCATTTGTATCGAGACGTACCACGCGCGTGGTGCTGCATGCGGTGGATAGGGTCAGGAGCAAGACAAGGACGTTCAGACGAGAGCCCATGAGAAGTCCTTCTGGTCAGAAGGAAGCCAACCTATGAGAATACTGCTCTGGAGACGATGCCCTCTTTCTTCAGAGATCTTGGACTTCCTGCCGATTGGGCACAGTGAGCCATCCTCACCATGGCAGGCGAAGTAGACAACAGAGTGGGCGCCTTTGTTGATTTTGGATATCCAGAAGCCAATGTCGTCAGCTTTTGGTCGAGTGATCCTCATTCCATGCGCTTGACTGGGATTGATGGGGCCAGAGATTTTAACCTATGCCAGTAGCCGTGAGTCATCCAGATCCATGTCTGTGATCAAATCCACGCCGTGACGCGCGAAGCGCCGGGCCGCGGCCATCACCTTCGGTCCGTGGCCGTGATCCAGGCACCACTGCGCGTGCTCCACCAGCATCGCCAGCTCCAGCGTCCGGCCCAGCGTCAGTGAGAAGCGCCGCGCTCCCGCCTCCAGCCCCACCGGGTTCGCCAGCGCTCCCGTCACCCAGCCCCTCGCGTGCTCCAGCGCGTCCTCCGCCGCCTTCACGCACGGCTTCAGCCCCGAGTCCTTCGCCGTCGCCAGCCGCCGCTCCACGTTCGCGTGGAACACGTCCAGCGTGCCTTCCTTCGCCAGCGCTCGCAGCGCGTCCAGCGAGAGCACGTTCGTCGTGCCCTCCCAGATGCTCATCACCTGCGCGTCCGCCAGAATTCGCGGCAGGCCCGTGTCCTCCACGTAGCCCGCTCCTCCGAAGCCCTCCACTGCCTCCGAGGTCAGCGCCACCGCCTGCTTCCCCGTCGTCAGCTTCGCCAGCGGCGTCACCAGGCGCTGCAGCAGCAACTCCTCCTCCGTTGCCACCTTCGCCTCCATCTTCCCCAGCAGCTCCGCCGCCTGGAACGCCATCAGGAACGCGCCCTCGAACTCCGCCTCCATCCCCGCCAGCGTGTCCACGTGCAGCGGCTTCTCCCCCAGCTTCGCCCCGAACTGCACCCGCTTCGCGGCGTAGTCCTTCGACAGCGCCAGCGCCCGCCGCATCGCCCACGCGCAGCCCATCGCGTTCCACGTCCGCGTCACGTTCAGCATCGACGACATGTTCCGGATGCCGTCCGTCAGCCCCGCGATCGGCACCGCCAGCGTCCCGTCCAGCGTCAACTCCGCCGTCGGCACCTTCCGCGTCCCCAGCTTGTCCTTCAGCCGGTTGATCAAAATCCCATTCAAGAGGCCGTCCGGCTTGCGCGTCTCCACGAAGAAGATCGCCAGCCCCTTGCCGCCCGGCCCGTTGCCCTCCGGCCGGGCCAGCGTCAGCGCCATCTGCGACGTCGTCGCCGACGTGAACCACTTCGTCCCGTACAGCCGCCAGCCCTCCGGAGACTGCCTCGCCACCGTCTGCGTCAGCCCCACGTCCGAGCCGCCCGTCCGCTCGGTCATCCACTGGCCCGACGTCCAGAACGTCGCCGGATCCCTCGACGTCAGGTGGGGCAGGGCGCGGGCGATCAGCTCCTGGTTCCCCAACGACAGCAGCGTCCGCGCCGCCCCGTCCGTCATCGCCAGCGGGCACGAGTACACGTCCAGCGACGGCTGGATCACGTAGTTCAGCGCGAACTGGTGCACCCGGCTCAGCTCGGCGCTCTTCTGCTCGTACGCCACCGCCACCAGGCCCCGCTTCGCCGACAGCGCCTCCGCCTCCCGCCACAGCGGCGATACCTCGATCTGATCCACCCGCCGGCCCCACGCGTCCCACTGCGTCAACTCCGGCTCGTTCAGCCGATCCCGAAGCTGGAACTCGTAGAAGTACTTCCCACTCAGCTCGCCCAGCTCGCGGAGCTCGTTCGTGACGGAGCGGCGCAGCTCCTCGGGGAGCCGGCGGGCGAGGTAGGACTGCAGCAGGGCGTCGTCGTCGTACTGGTTGCCGAGGCGGGGCGGTTCCTGGAAGAAGCTCATGCCTTCGAAATTAGCACCCCCCACGGGAGAATTCCGGGAGTTGGGGTAGGCTAGGCCCATGCCTGAGTTCAAGAGGCCTGGGGTTCCCTCCGAGTTCGAGTCGCCTGACTTCAGCACCGACCCCAACCGCCGTGTCACCCCGGTCGAGACCCCCAAGGCTCCCTCCTCGACGCTGGCTCCGCCACCGCGTCCCAAGGGTGTCACCGGCGCTGTGAACGCCCTCCCACCTCCACCTCCTCCCCAAGGGGAGGTGACCCGCGCCGCCACGCAGGCTGGCTATGCCGGCCCTGATCGCCGCACCGCCGCCGCTCCGCCTCCCGGCCCCGATCGCCGCACCGCCGCCGCTCCGCCGCCCAGCCCCGAACGCCGCTCCGCTGCCGCTCCGCCGCCCAGCCCCGAGCGCCGCCCCGCGGGCACCCAGCAGCGCCGCGCCGTCGAGTCCTCCGCGCCGCCCCAGAGGGCGTTCTTTCCCCAGCAGCCTCGCAACATCGAGGAGGCGGGGCTCAACGTCGCCATGGTGGAGGAGCTCATCCTCAAGGCCGTCTTCTTCGCCGGCGAGATGCGGGGCATGGACATCTCCAACCGCCTCAAGCTGCCCTCCGCCATCATCGATGAAGTGATTGAGGGCCTGCGCCGCCAGAAGTACCTGGACATCCGCGGCGGCGGCGCCTCGGGCGTGGGCAAGTCCACGATGATCTACCAGCTCACCTCCTTCGCCACGGAGCTGATGCGGCAGATCCTCGATCGCAACCGCTACAACGGCCCGGCCCCCGTCCCCATCCAGGACTGGGTCTACGCCGTGAAGAAGCAGACCGTGCGCGGCAACCGCATCACCCGCGCCCGGATGGAGGACAAGTTCGGCGACCTCAGCATCCGCGACTACATCTTCGACGGCATCGGCCCCGCGATGAACTCCGGGCGCGCCATCTTCTTCTACGGTCCGCCCGGCAACGGCAAGACGGCCATCTGCCAGTGCATGGTCAACTGCTTCGAGGGGGACATCTTCATCCCCTACGCCATCATGATCGACGACTTCATCGTCCGTCTCTACGATGGCATCCTCCACACCGCCGTCGAGGATGAGCCCGGCGCTCCGTCGTACGATCGGCGCTGGGTCCGCATCAAACGCCCCCTGGTGGTGGTGGGCGGCGAGCTGACGATGGAGATGCTCGATCTCGTCTACTCGCCCGAGGTGAAGTACTACGAGGCCCCCTTCCAGCTGAAGGCGATGAACGGGATGCTGCTCATCGACGACTTCGGCCGGCAGAAGGTGTCCCCGGTGGATCTGCTCAACCGGTGGATCGTCCCGCTCGAGAGCGACGTGGACAACATCACCCTGCACACCGGCAAGAAGGTGCAGGTGCCCTTCGACGTGTTCACCGCCTTCTCCACCAACCTGGATCCCTCGGCGCTGGTGGACGACGCCTTCCTGCGCCGCGTGCGCTACAAGCTCGAGGTGCAGCGCCCGGATGAGAATCAGTTCTTCGAGATCTTCGAGGCCATCTGCCGCAAGCGCGGCGTGCCGTACGATCCGGAGATGGTGGAGTACCTGATCGAGAAGCACTACCGTGCCGTGGGCCGCCCCTTCGCCGCCTGCCAGCCCCGGGATCTGCTCGATCAGGTGATCGACATGGCCAACTACCTGGGCATCGTGCCGCAGCTCAACCCGGTGCTCCTGGACCGGGCCGTGCGCAGCTACTTCGTCCGCTTCGACAAGAGCACGCCTCCGGCGCGCGGGGCGCCTCCGGCCTTGGGAGATGAAACGCCGTAGCCGCTCGAGGGCTCAGCCGGCGGGCGGGGCGAAGGGCCCCCAGGGCGAGGGCTTGAGCCACTCGCGCACCTCGTCCACCGGCACGTTGGAGAGCACGTCCACGATCGACAGGCCGTACACGAAGCGGCCCTCGCGCCCCTGCGGATAGGCGGGGTAGCGGAAGCGCTGCCACAGCAGCCGCACGCCCACGTCCCGGAAGGCCGCTGGTTGCAGGTACAGCGTCGAGCCCGTGCCCGAGTAGTAGGTGTCCGCGCCCAGCTGCACGCAGTACGAGGCCAGCCGCCCCGTCTTGTCCGGGTGCGAGCGATCCAGCGATGAGGCCAGTTGCACGCGCGGAGCCAGCCCCAGCGGCTCGTAGAACAGCGCCATGCTGGAGAGCAGCGTGCGCAGCAGCGAGCCCGGCCCCTGGGCCTGAGCCGCCTCCGCGTAGAAGGGCTCCAGCCGGGGCAGCACCTGGCCGCGGAAGTAGGGCCGCCGGCCGTACAGCGTGGTGATCGCCTGCAGGTGCTTGCGCGCCCACGGCTGGCTGACGTCCACCGAGAGCTCCGAGAGCAGGCTCTCCCGGTGCGCCCCCTCCAGGGGAATGGAGAGCCACTGAAAGCCCGGCTCGCTGGGTGGCGGGGTGGGCACGTGGTGCGGCAGCGCTACCCGCGTCCGCCGCTGCCACCCCCGCCTCAGCCACTGCACGTTGTCCAGGATCAGCAGCGTGCGGGCCCTCGCTACCTGCTCGTAGAAGTCCAGCCACGGCAGGTAGTGCGGTTGCTCGGCGACCAGGACCCCAGGCGTTTCAGACACGCAGGGGAGCATATCGTCCGACATCAAAAACGTCCTGTGATCACATTCTCGCTGGACTCTTTCAGCCCTGGCCGAAATGATTGGTTGGAATTGTAACGGTCGGGTTCCAGGGCTTTGAGAAATGAGGATTCTGCTCGTCACCGCTGACCCCTTTCCGGCGCTCGTCGGAGAGTTGAGGCGTTTGGGTCACGTGGCCGAGGTCGAGCCCGACTCAGCGGAGGCGAGGCGCATCCTCGCTCGTGAGCCCGTGGAGGTGGTGGCGGTGGAGGCCGCGCGCCTGGCCTCGGATGCGCGGTGGTTGGAGTCGCTGCGCGCCAGCTTCGGGCCGGGCGTGCTCGTGCTGGGCCTGGCCTCTTCGTGGGCGGAGGAGGAGCTGTCCACCCTGGTGGCGGCTGGGGTGGATGAGTACCTGGTGGCGCCCTTCGTGCCCGCCGAGGTGAGCAGCCGGCTGACGCTGCTGGCCCGTCGGCGCGCCGCCTCCGAGCAGGCCCTGCGCGAGCGCGGGCGCGGCGAGGTCGCGAGGCTCACGGACATCATCCAGCTCCAGTGCGAGGTGCTGTACGCGGGGCTGGAGCTGCAGCGAGTCATGCGGCGCATCTGCGAGCAGGCGTGGACGCTCTGCCGAGGGGATGGGGCGGCGGTGGGGATGCTGGAGGGCGACATGCTGGTGTACCGCATCACCGTGGGCGCGGTGGAGCCCTTCCAGGGCTTCCAGATGCCGGTGAAGCAGAGCCTCACGGGCGACACGGTGCTGCGCGGCGAGGTGTTCTACGCGGCGGACACCGAGCAGGATCCGCGGGTGAACCGGGAGGCCACGCGGAAGATCGGCATGCGCTCCATGATCACCGTGCCCCTGCGGCATGGAGAGCGGGTGGTGGGCGCGCTCAACATCCTGGCGCGGGAGCCGAACGCGTTCACCGCGCAGGAGCAGCGGACCATGGAGCTGCTGGCGGTGATGCTCGGCGCCGCCATGGCCAACGCCGCCGACTTCGAGTCCAAGCAGGCCCTGGCCGCCGAGCGCGCCGCCGCGCTCGCCAAGCTGCAGGAGACGCAGGAGCTGTTCGCCTCCTTCATGAACAACGGCCCGGCGCTGGCGTACATGAAGGACTCCAACGGCCAGCGCGTCTGGGTCAACGAGCCCTACCGGCGCTTCTATCAGATGGGCTCGAGGGATCCGCGCAGCCTGAGCGATCGCGACATCATGCCGGAGTCGCTCGTCGAGACCGTGCGCCAGCGCGATCGCGAGGCGCTCGATTCCGGGCAGCTGTCGGCGACCGAGGCGATGATGCCCGCGCCGGACGGCTCCGAGCACTACTGGCTCACCTATCGCTTCGCCGTGCGGGATGGCGCGGGCCGGCGCTTCATGGGCGCGGTGTCGCTGGACATCACCGAGCGCAAGCGGGCGGAGGCGGCGCTGCGCAGCTCCGAGGAGAGCTTCCGCGCGATGATTGAAGGCTCGCCCGAGGCCATCTTCGTGCACCGGGGTGGGCCGCTGCTCTACGTCAACCCGTCCGCGCTGAGCTTCCTGGGGCTGTCAGCCTCGGAGGTGGTTGGCACCTCGGTGCTCGATCACGTGCACCCCGAGGATCGGGAGCTGGCCACGGGGCTGGTGGACGTGGCGCCGGATCAGCTGCGCCCGGGCACCAGCGAGCTGCGCTTCCAGCGGCGCAGCGGCCGGGTGATGACGGCGGAGGTGAGCCGGCTGAGCCTCGTGTTCCACGGCGAGCAGGCCACGGTGGTGAGCGCGCGAGATCTCACCGATCGCAAGCAGATGCAGTCGCGGCTGGTGCTGTCGGATCGGCTGGCGGCCATGGGCACGCTGGCGGCGGGCGTGGCGCACGAGATCAACCAGCCGCTGACGTTCGTGATCTCCAACCTGTCCTTCCTGGCCAACGAGCTGCGGACGCTGGTGGGCGAGCTGCCCCCGGGGCGGCTGACGGAGGCGGAGGAGGTGCTGCGCGAGGCGGGGATGGGGGCCAACAAGGTCCGGCAGATCGTCGCCGATCTGAAGACGTTCTCACGCGCGGATGACGATGTGCCCACGATCGTCAACCTGCAGCACGTCATCGAGTCGGCGCTCACGATTGCCCGGGCGGAGCTGCGCGCTCGGGCCACGGTGGTGCGGGACTACGCGGAGGTGCCGCCGGTGGAGGGCAGCGAGGGCCGGTTCGGGCAGGTCTTCCTCAACCTGCTGATCAACGCCGCCCAGGCCATCCCGGCGGGGCAGCCGGAGCGCAACGAGATCCGCGTGAAGCTGCGCTCGGTGCAGGACCACGTGATCGTCGAGGTGCGCGACACGGGAGCGGGGATTCCTCCGGAGATGCGCTCGCGCATCTTCGATCCGTTCTTCACCACCAAGCCCGTGGGCGTGGGAACCGGGCTGGGGCTGTTCGTGTGCCAGGGCATCATCACCCGCTTCGGTGGGGAGATCTCCGTGGAGAGCGAGGTGGGCTGTGGGACGACGTTCCGGGTCATCTTCCCCACGGCGCGAGCGCTCCGGGGAGCCCGTGTCAGCTCGTCGTTGAACTCGGGCGGAGGCGAGGGGGATGGCGCCTCGTCCGCTGCTCCCCGGCCCTGAGCCTCACGGCCGAGGAGGGGCGCTCACTTCGGAGGCTCGCTGCCGCCGGGGGCTGAGCCTCCCGAGCCGTGGCGGAAGACCGGGGTGAAGACGCGCGGAGCCTTCTTCTTGCGCACGCACCGGATCCGCTCGCTCATGTAGCAGACGGAGAAGGCGCGGCGACGCTGGCCGGTGCGGCTCGGCCCGGAGCGGTGCCAGAGGTGGTTGTGCAGCAGCACCACCTCGCCGGCCTGCGCGGGCAGGAGCACCCGGCGGATCTCGGCGTCGGCGTCGGCCACGCGATCCGGAGGGATGACGCCGCCCAGCGGGGTGACGAGCCCTCCTCGGTGGCTGCCGGGCACGACCTCCAGACAGCCGCCGTCCGCGGGCGCGTCGTCCAGGGCGGTCCAGATCTGCAGCTCGGGCTCCTGGGTGATTCCCCAGAGCCGGCCCCCGTCCTGGTGCCAGGGCAGGTTGCTGCCTCCGGCCTCGCCCTTGTGGAAGAGGATGGCGCGGTAGATGACGATGTCATCCGGGATGCGGGCTCGGGCGATGCGCTCGAAGAGGGGGTTCTCCAGCCATGCGCGGAAGCGTGGATCCAGCTCCAGCTTCTCCAGCTTGCGGTAGTTGAGCGACGGCCCCTGCCAGCCCAGCCCCAGCGGCGCGTCCTCGTAGCGGCCGGTGGGCGCATCGAGCTGGAAGAAGAGCCCCGGGTACGTCACTCGCCCGAGCATCAGCTCATCCGCGCGCTCGCGCAGGGCCTTCAGTCCTTCTTCGTCCAGCAGCACGCCCAGCCGGGCGTAGCCATGCTCGGCATAGTGGGCCAGCGCCGAGTCCACATCGAAGCGGTGGGCATCCACGCGCAGCACGATCACCTCCCAGAGCAGGCGTCCGGGCACGGGAGCGCCTCGCGAGGCGGGAGCCTGGGTGCCAGCCGGGCGTTGGAAGTGCTCATGGACACACTCTCGGGGCCCCGGGCACGGACGTCCAGCGTCTCGCGAGTGGACGGCAGGCAGGTCATGGAGCTTGCATGCCGGTCAGCCCTGCCGCATTTATCTCCTTGGCCTATGCCCTACCGTCGGCTCACGCGCTTCGTCAGTGCCCCGGATGGGACCCGGATCGCGTACCACACGCACTGCGGGAACCTGCCCGAGGAGAACGTCGAGTGGGAGATGGCCTCCCGGCCCTCGGTGCTGCTGACCAACGGGATTGGCACCTCGGAGAACTTCTGGCGCCACATCGTGGCCAACCTCGAGCAGGACCACCGCGTGGTGCACTGGAACTACCGGGGCCACGGGCACAGCGATGAGTCTCGCAGTGGGGATTACTCCGTTGCCACCCAGGTGGAGGATCTGGAGCGCGTCACCGAAGAGCTGATGCGGCGGGGGAATGGACAGCCGCCCCACCACATCGCCTTCTCGATGGGTGTGCGCATTGTCCTGGAGCTGTACCGCCGGCGGCCGGACCTGATCCCCGCGATGACGCTCATCGCCGGCGCTCCCGGAGCGGCCGGATCGTGGAAGCCAGGGCGGCTGGCGCGGCTCGGGTTCGGCGCGATGCGGCAGGCGATTGATGCGGTTACACCACTGATCCCCCTGGCCGCTCCCATGGTGCGCGCCTTCCTGGCCAGCCCGCTCGCCTATCCCGCGGGCCGGTTGACCGGGACCCTGCGAGCCCGGGCCCCCCGGGCGGATCTCGACGAGTTCTTCGCCTCCCTGCGCCGGATGAGCCCCGAGGCCTACTGGAAGACGCTCCAGGGGCTCATGGTGGGGCACGCGTGGGACGTGTTCGCCCGCGTCCAGGTCCCCACCCAGCTCATCGCCGCGACGCATGATCTGATCGTGCCGCGCAGCGACATGGAGCAGATGCGGCGGGTGCTGCCCCAGGCGCGCTGGCTGCTGGTGAAGGAGGCGGGGCACGCGGGGTTGGTGGAGGCCGGCAGCGAGATCGCCGACGCGGTCCGGACCTTCCTGGTGGAGCAGGGGATCGAGCCGCCCTCCATGGCGCCCTGATTTCGACTGGACCCGAGAGGGGCCGGCGCGCCATAAGCACCGTGTGCGAGTCGTCTCCTGGAACGTGAATGGACTGAGAGCGGTCCACAAGAAAGGGTTCGAGCGCTGGCTCGCGGGCTCGCGGGCCAACGTGGTGGCGGTGCAGGAGGTCCGCGCGCGCGCCGAGCAGATCCCGGAGGAGCTGCGGGCCCTGAAGCGCTGGCGCACCCACTTCGTGTCCGCCGAGCGCCCGGGCTACAGCGGCGTAGGCCTGTTCGCCCGCGCCGAGCCGGACGACGTGGAGACGGCGCTGGGCGTGAAGGAGGTGGACGCGGAGGGGCGCCTGCAGCTGGTGCGCTTCGGGCGGCTGACGATCGTCAACGGCTACTTCCCCAACGGCAACGGGAAGAACCGGGACAACAGCCGCATCCCCTTCAAGCTGGACTTCTACCGCAGGCTCTTCGAGCGGCTGGAGAAGGCGCGCCGGGACGGAGAGCGGATCCTCGTGGTGGGCGACTTCAACACGGCGCACCAGGAGCTCGATCTGGCCCGCCCGAAGGACAACCGCGAGACGAGCGGCTTCCGCCCCGAGGAGCGCGAGGAGTTCGACCGGTGGATCCGCGCCGGCTGGGTGGACACGTTCCGGCACTTCCACAAGGGAGGTGGGCACTACTCCTGGTGGACGCAGCGGCTGGACGCGCGGGCGCGCAACATCGGCTGGCGGCTGGACTACGTGCTGGCCTCGCACGGCGCCATGCCCTTCGTGAAGCGCGCGGCCATCCACCCCGAGGTGTTTGGCTCGGATCACTGCCCCGTGAGCGTGGACCTGGATCCGAAGATCCGGTAACTCCCCCGGCACCCATGAATGCTCTGCTCTCGATCTACACGTGGCTGGAGATTGGCCTCGTCGCGCTGGTGGGCTTCTTCGTCCAGTTGGTGCTCGCCGTCCTCACCTGGCCCTTCGATCGCCGCAAGGTAATCACCGGGCGCTGCTTCCGGCTGATCGGCGTGACGGCGGCGAAGCTGACTCCCTTCTGGCGCTTCGGCGTGCATGGCACCGTGCCCCAGCGCCTGCCGCCGCGCACCGTGGTGGTCAGCAACCACGAGTCCAACGCGGACCCGTTCCTCATCTCCTTCCTTCCCTGGGAGATGAAGTGGCTGGGCAAGGCCAGCCTCTTCAAGATCCCCGCGGTCGGCTGGAGCATGTGGCTGGCCGGCGATATCCCCGTCACTCGCGGCGACCAGGAGTCCGCTCGGGGCGCCATGGCGCAGTGCGCCAAATGGCTGGACAAGGGGATGCCGGTGATGATCTTCCCCGAGGGCACCCGCTCGAAGACCGATGAGCTGCTGCCGTTCAAGGATGGGGCGTTCCGGCTGGCCATCGAGACGGGGGCGGACCTGCTGCCGCTGGCGGTGAGCGGCACGCGGCGGGCCCTGCCCAAGCACTCCTGGCGCTTCGCCCGCTCCAAGGGGTTGGTGACGGTGGGGACCCCCATCTCCACCCAGGGAATGACCCTGGCGGACGTGGAGCGGCTCAAGGCGATGGCCCGGGAGCAGATCCTCGCCCTCCGAGCCTCCCTGCTCCCGTTGACGAGCGCCGGACAGGACCCAGGGGAGGGGGCTCGCGCGGCCTGATCCAAAGAGTCGTACTGCGGGAGGAAACTTTTTTTCACTCACTCCGACAATGAGGATGGAGCATCAGATCGACCTGAAGGCGTTGGATTTATGAACGTTACGACTCGTTTCCTGCCGGAGCTTTCCAGAGCGGCCTCTTCGGCCCTGACGGCGGATTCGTCCGCCAAGGGCTGGAAGCCCATCCCCCAGATCAACCAGCTTCACCCCCAGGGGGCGGACCAGGACTACGTGAACGGCGCCTACAACTGCGCTCCGGCCGTGGTGGCCATGCTGGCTCGCGGCTACGGGCGCCAGTCCGGCCTCAGCGACGCGGACCTCATCGAGCAGCTCGGCGATGACATCGTCACCAAGGACGGGACGGATGCCGATGGCGTGGCGCGGATGCTGGCTCGCGCCGACGTCCCCCCGGCGGGCGAGGCCCTGGGCGCCAACTACAAGGACTCGCAGCTCAAGCAGCACCTGAACCAGGGCCACATGGTCATCGCCCAGGTGCGGACCTCGGATCCAAAGGGCGATCAGGACAGCGCCCACTACGTGCTCGTCCAGGGGATGACCAAGGACGGCAACTACATCATCTCGGATCCCCTGGCCAACAAGCCCTACGTGGCCACCGCCCAGCAGCTCAAGGAGGCCGTCCTCAAGGCGCCGCCGGATGGGGGCATGCTGATCCCCGTCGCCAGCCCGGCGGAGGCTCGGAAGATGGCCAAGCCCACGGCCACCGCGACTCCGGTTGCGGAGGGCAAGGGACCGGCCGCGGCCCCCACCGCCGTGGGCGGGACTCGGGCCCCCATGGCCGCCCTGGCCCCGGCTCCGGCCGCCAGCCCCGCGAAGGCCGTGGCGGTTCCTGTCGACTCCTTCGAGGCTCCTGATCCGAAGGCCTTCACCGTCTCGGATGACGTGTTCGAGGGCGTGGACACCCGGTACAAGGAAGCCCCGAAGAAGACCAACGCGGTGATGCAGGACAACGAGAAGAAGAACCAGTTCCAGCTCGACGTCCGCTACGGCGAGGGGGGCGCGCCGCGCGCGGACCAGACCACGCCTGTCACCTCGGACGACAAGGACGCGGACCAGTTCGCTCAGGAGATCCGGCAGCGCAAGGCGAGCGGGGACATGAGCGCGTACGACACCCTGGACAAGCTGGAGCAGAGCTCCTCGGGCAAGGACCGCCAGGTGCTCGAGAAGGTGAAGGAGGCCGACAAGAAGGATCCGGGCATCGGCAAGAAGACGCTGGGGGATGCCTTCTAGGGCTTCGCGCCTTGCCCGAGTAGGATGCCGAGCCCATGGAGGATTCCAAGACCGAGCCCCGGGGAGCACCGCCCGAGGCCGACCCTGACGCGCCCACCCGTGGTGCTCGTCCCGCGTCTTCTCATCCCCGGCCGGCGCCTCCCTCTTCCTACGAGTCCCAGCCTTCAGACGAGGGCTCGGAGGAGAACTACGAGCTAGCCCAAGGCACGCGCGTCGAGCGCTACGTGCTGCTCAAGCCCCTGGGCCAGGGCGGCATGGGCGTGGTGTACGCGGCCTATGATCCGGATCTGGATCGCAAGGTGGCCCTCAAGCTGCTGCGCCCGGACAAGCAGACGCCCGAGGGACACTCGGCGCGGGCGTGGATGCTGCGCGAGGCGCAGGCCATGGCCCGCATCTCCCACCCCAACGTCATCTCCGTCTATGACGTGGGCACCTTCTACTCGCAGGTGTTCGTGGCCATGGAGTTCATCCAGGGCCGCACCCTCAGCACGTGGATCCGCAAGGAGAAACACTCCTGGCAGGAGATCCTCCGCGTCTTCCTGGAGGCGGGCCGCGGGCTGACGGCGGCGCACCGGGCGGGGCTGGTGCACCGGGACTTCAAGCCGGCCAACGTGCTCGTGGGGGAGAGCGGACGCGTGTGCGTGCTGGACTTCGGCCTGGCCCGGCTCGCCGAGCTGGCCGAGGCGGAGGAGCAGAGCGCCGAGGGGGAGGAAGAGACGCATGTGGAGCGCGCCCAGGAGCCGGTCGCGCTGGAGCTGCCGGACAACAACAACATCGTCATGGGCACGCCCCAGTACATGCCCCCCGAGCAGTACCTGAACCAGGGCGTGGACGCGCGCGCGGATCAGTTCAGCTTCTGCGCCTCGCTGTACTGGGCGCTCTACCTCAAGCGCCCCTTCGAGCCGCGGCAGGTGGCTCGCACGGCGGCGCAGAGCTCGCGGGGCACGTCCGGCACGGCCGAGAGCTGGAAGAATCTGCCTCACGCCACCGCCGCCCGCGAACCGCCCGCGGACGCGAAGCTCCCCGTCTGGGTGCGCCGCGCGGTGATGCGCGGGCTGTCGCTCAACCCCGAGGATCGCTTCGCCTCCATGGAACAGCTGCTGGAGGCGCTCTCTCAGCATCAGCGCCGGGCGCAGCGGCGGGGAGCGCTGGCGGCGGTGGGCGCGCTGGCGCTGGCCTCGGCGGGGGTGGGCGTGTACCTGTTCCACCAGAGCCGGGTGTGCGCGGGCTCGGAGTCGCTCGTGGCCTCCACGTGGGGGCCCGAGGCGCGCAAGAAGCTGGAGACGGCCTTCAACGCCACGGGCAAGCCCTTCGCGGCGGAGACGGCGCTCAAGGTGGCGCACCTGCTGGACGGGTACGCGGGCGCCTGGGCGCGCATGCACACCGAGGCGTGCGAGGCCACGCGCGTGCGCGGGGAGCAGACGGAGCAGCTGCTCTCCATGCGGATGGTGTGCCTCGACAGGCGCCGCCAGGATCTCGGGGCGCTGGCGAACCTGCTGGCCGAGGCGGACGCCAAGGTGGTGGAGCGCGCGGTGGATGCCGCCGCGGCGCTGCCCTCGCTGCAGCCCTGTCAGGACATCGCCTCGCTGGCCGAGCAGCCTCCGTTGCCGGCGGATCCGGCGCTGCGCTCCACCATCGAGAAGCTGGGCGAGCGGATCGCCGAGGTGAAGGCGCTTCATGACGCGGGCCGGTACAAGGCCGGAGTGGAGCTGGCCCGGAAGCTCGAGCCCGAGGTGGTCGCCACCTCCTACCTGCCGCTCCAGGCCGAGCTTCGCTACCACCTGGGCTGGTTGCTCCAGCAGGACGGCGAGCCGCAGGACAGCATTCCCCAGCTCGAGCAGGCCTTCGACACCGCCGAGTCCAGCCGCTCGGATCGCACCCGGCTGGAGGTGCTCACCAAGCTCATCTACGTGTTCGCCAACAACGGCCACCCCGAGGAGGCCGAGCGGTGGGGCAAGGTGGCGACGGCGATCCTGAACCGGGTGGGCGGCGAGCCCTCGCTGGCGCTCGATCTGATGGGGAACCTGGGCTACGTGGCGCTGCTGCGGGGCCGCTACCAGGAGTCCCGGGACTACTTCGAGAAGGCACGCGCGCTGGCCGAGTCCACCCTGAGCCCGGAGGATCCAAAGCGGGCCAAGGTGAGCCACGGGCTGGGCCTGGCGGCGCTGAAGATGGCGGACTATCCGCATGCCATTGCGCTGCTCGACGAGTCCCTGCGGCAGACGGAGGCGGCCAAGGGCAAGCTGCACCCGGAGGTGGCCACCCGCCACACCATGCTCGCCACGGCCTACCGTGAGAGCGGGGACCTGGAGCATGCGCTCGTCCACGTCCAGCAGGCGCTCGAGGTGCGCCGCGCCACGCAGGGGCCGGAGAACCCGGCCGTGGCCGATGCGCTGGACGAGCTGGGGATGAGCTACATCGCGCTCAAGCGGTACGACGAGGCGGTGAGGACGTTCCGCGAGGCGCTGGACATCAAGCGCAAGGTGCTGGGGGAGGACCACTCGGATCTGTCCTTCTCGTACGATGGGGTGGGGCAGGCGCTGCTCGCCCAGGGACACGCCGCCGAGTCCATCGAGCCGCTGCGCAAGGCGCTCTCTTATGAGGACACCGAGCCCGAGCAGCTGGCGCAGACGGGGTTCGCGCTCGCCAAGGCGCTCTGGGAGACGGGCCAGGGGCCAGGGCCGGCGCGTCAGGAGGCTCAGAAGGCCCGCGAGCGGTACGTGAAGCTGGAGAAGCCCCAGCAGGTGGCCGAGATCGACGCCTGGCTCGCGGCGCACGCCGAGGCTCCCGCGCTGGCTCCGGCCAAGAAGGACCGCCTGCCCAAGCACAAGGGGCGTTGAGGGAGCGGCGGGCCTCGGCGGCTGTCAGAACCGGCCCGCGAGTCCTCCTATGGGCGAGATCGAAGGCTGGGAAGAATCGAACACACGATGGAGAGCGCACACTCGCACCGACGTGATCTGGCCATCTGGGGCTATGCCTTTGGCTACTTCGCCTGCTACGCGCCATACAGCGCGCTGACGAAGGCGCTCTCCAGTGGACTGCTGCCGGGGATGGCACACGGCATCGGAGGTTTCGCGCTGCTGCCGGCGAGCACACTCGCCTCCCTGGTCGGCATGTTCTGCTTCCTCACCGTGAAGGGCTGGTGGCGTCATGCCAGCCACCGCACCGTGTTCGGTGTGAGCGTCCCCAGCCCGGGGCGGTGGACGTTCATGTCCGGGCTGTGCTCGGCCGCCATCATCGGGACGACGACGCTGGCGTACACCTTCGAGGGCACCTCCATCCTCTTCATGATGCTGATGATGCGCGGCGGGGTGCTGGTGCTCGCACCGATCGTGGACGCGGTGAGCAAGCGCCGGGTGCAGTGGCCGTCCTGGGTGGCGCTCGGGCTGAGCCTTGGTGCGGTGGCGGTGGCCACGGGGCCGGGAACCGACCCGCGGCTGTCACTGGCGGCGCTGATCGATCTGGGCGTGTACCTGCTGTCCTACTTCTTCCGGCTGCGGGCCATGAGCCGGCTGGCCAAGTCGGAGGATCCGGCGGTGAGCATCCGCTACTTCGTCGAGGAGCAGATGGTGGCCACGCCCGCCATCGTCCTCACGCTGGCGGCGCTGGCGCTGGTGGGCGAGGGGCGAGGGATGCTGGAGATCCGCGAGGGCTTCACCCAGTTCTTCGCGCGAGGGCGGATGCTCGAGGAGGTGTGCGTCGGGCTCCTGTCTCAGGGCACGGGCATCTTCGGGGGCCTCATCCTGCTCGACCACCGGGAGAATGCCTTCACGGTGCCGGTGAACCGCGCGTCGAGCATCCTCGCCGGGGTGCTGGCCAGCGCGGTGCTCGCGGCGTGGCTGGGCCAGCGGGGAGTGGAAGGGCGGGAGCTGCTGGGGGCCGCGCTGGTGATGGCCGCGATGCTCGGGCTCAGTGTGCCCCTGGTGCTGAAGGCGCGCCGGGAGCGAAAGGCGGCCGCCTCGCCCCAGCCTTCGAGCTCGGCTCAGGGGTGAGCTACTTCGCCGTGTCGTAGAGGTGCACGGTGAGGACGGGGCAGTGGGCCCGGGCGACGATCTTCTGGGCCACGCTCCCGAGCAGCAGGCGCGGCAGGCCCCGGCGGCCGTGGGTGCCCATGACGATGAGATCGTACTTGCCCTCCTCGGCGACGCGCAGCACGGTGGAGGCCGCCTCACCCACGACGACGCGGTGCTTGAGCGGGCTGGGGGCCTCCTTCACCTTCGCCACCAGGTCATTCAGCTCCTTGGTGGCGGCTTCGACGGCGACCTGCTCCAGGGACAGGGAGTTCCACCCGGGCGCGGCCACGAGCAGATCCGGCGCCACATACTGGGGGGGCTCCCAGACGTGGATGAGCTCCAGCTCCGCGTTGAAGGGGCGGGCAAGCTGGAGGGCGTAGTGGATGAGCCCCAGAGAGCCTTCTGAGAAATCGACCGGAACGAGAATGCGGGACGGTGCGGGCATGAAGCGTTTCCTCCTGTTTCGGAGCTGCTCCTGTGCGCTCCAAAGATGGGGATGCCCCACTGCTCTTGGAAGAAGCGTGCCGCTGCTTGCCCTGGAGGAAGGGCGTGCCAGGAGGCAGAACTTGCGGGGGGCTCCGAAGGACACGCACCGTTTGCGTGTGCTCGCTCCCTCAGCGGGCGCCTGATCGGCGCACGGTGGCAAGCCTCCGCTCCCTCGGGGAGAGGGAGCCCGGGGCGCATCGGCTGGGAGGAGGGACTTAGCTTTGAGTCCCAGGAGCCCACGTCCCGCCCCCGCTCCAGGAGGAGCCCATGCGTCCCCCTCTCGACTCCGGAACCGTGCTGATCACCGGGGCCTGCTCCGGCATCGGGCGGGAGATCGCCCGGCAGCTCGCTCACCGGGCGCGGACGCTGGTGCTTGTGGCCCACTCGGCGGAGCGGCTGGCGGGCCTGCGGGCGGAGCTGGAGGTGCTCAACCCCACCCTCGGGGTGATGCTGCTGCCCTGTGATGTCTCCCGGCCGGGCGAGGTGGGGGACATGCTCGCGGAGCTGTCGCGGCACTTCATCTCGGTGGATGTGCTGGTGAATGCCGCCGGCGCGGGCGAGCGGGGCCTGTTCGCCCGCCAGCGGTGGGGGAGCATCGAGCGGATGCTCCTGGTCAACGTGGTGGCGCCGCTGCTGCTCGTGCGCCGGCTGCTGGGGCCCATGCTGGCGCGGGGACGCGGCGGCATCCTCCACATCGGGGCGGGCGCCGGCCAGCTCTTCCTGCCGGGTGCCGCGACCTACGCGGCCAGCCGGCGCTGTCTGGACGGGTTCATCGAGTCCCTGCGCCTGGAACTGGAGGGCACCGGCATCGTCCTCACGCAAGTGGCGCCAGGGCCCGTGGACGGCTCGGAGCCCCAGGATGACGGCGAGCGCCAGGGCCCCCAGCCTCTCTTCCACATCTCCGCGGAGCGATGTGCGCGCGAGGCCCTGGCGGGGTTCGAGCGAGGGGCGGCGCTCGTGTACCCGGGGCGGGCGCACCGCTGGGTGATGACGGTGCTGCCCCGGCTGCCGCGAGCGGTGCGGCGAGCCCTGGGGCGGCGCGTCGCGAGAGATCTCCAGGAGCGCTCCGGAGCGGAGGCGGCGCTCATGGCGGAGAAGCCGCTGGGGCTGGTGGAAGACATCCCGTCGCTGGCGTAGCGCGCGGCGGGCAAAAAAAAGGCGGCAGCCCGGGGGATGGCTGCCGCCCAAAACCAGGACAGGATGGGGGGATTCACCCGGTCCACAGCGCTCCAGTCCTCGCGGAGCAGAGGCGCCGAGATACGGTTCGTTCCAGGGGAGCCACCAGCGGCTGGCGGTTATGCCTGGACTGAAGGTATCTGCACCGTTTGTATTAGCAGTCGGCGTGCCAACGAATTAAGTGACTGAATTTATTGGGAGTACCCAGTCGTCACCCGGGTGGCATGGAGCAGGGCAACACCTGTCCTCCAAGCCCCAAGTGTAAAGAGATTTGACAGAGGAGAAGCAATTTCCCAGGGGTATCCATGTTTTGCAGGAAAGCGGCGGATTGTTGCCGTTCCGGACAGACCTGGGTGCCCCCTGTCCTGATTTGAGACAGGGCGGCCGCTGGGGGCTAGCCGATGATCATGTCCTCGCGCTCCAGCCGGCCGGTGGTGAAGCGGCGCAGATCAAAGCGCTGGAAGAGCTCGTCGCTTTCGTTGGTGGCCATCCACGCGGCCATCCGCTCGGCGACGGCGGGCGCCATCATGAAGCCGTGGCCGACGAAGCCGGACATCTGTAGCAGGTTGTCCAGGCCGGGGGTGCGGCCCAGCACGGGGTTGTTGTCCGGCGTCACGTCGTAGCAGCCGGCCCACTGGCGCAGCACCTTCACGTGGCCCACGTTCGGCAGCTGCTCGATCAGGGCCTGGGAGAAGCGGGCCACGAAGCGCAGGGTGGAGCCCATGTTGAGCCCGGCGGGCTCCTTCGGGTCCCCCATGCCGCCGACGATCTCGCCGCGCATGGACTGGCTGAAGTACAGCCCCGAGTCGAGCACCGACACCAGCGGCCCCAGGAAGGGCTTGAGGGGCTCGGTGCTGAGGATCTCGTGGCGGTGGGGCTCGTTGGGCAGCTTCACATCCGCGAGCCTGGCGATCTCGGGGCTCCAGGCGCCCGCGGCCAGCACCACCGTGTCGCAGGCGATGTCGCCGCGATCCGTCTTCACCTTGCGCACCTGGCCGCCGGAGATGTCGAAGCCGGTGACATGGGTGAACGTCTCCACCTTGATGCCCTTCTTGAGGCAGTGCTGCGCGTAGCCCCACAGGAAGGGCCAGGGGAAGATGACGCCATCCTCCGGGTTGAACGAGGCGGTGACCACGCCCTTCATCGTCAGGCCCGGGACAATCTCGCGCGCTGCGTCGGCGGTGATGATGCGGGTGGACACGCCGTGCTTGTTGTGGAGCTCGGCGTTGCGCTCCAGGCGCCTGGCCACCTCGGGCGTCTTGGCGAGGAAGAGGTAGCCGCCCTGGCGCAGCCACACGTTGATGCCGACATCCCGGGCGAACTGCTTCATCAGATCGATGGAGCGCTTGGCCAGCTCGATGTTGGCGGAGGTGCCCCACTGCATGCGCACGCCGCCGCCGTTCCGGCCGGAGGCGCCCGCGCACAGGTAGCCGCGCTCGAGCACCACCACGTCCGTCTCGCCGCGCAGGCTGAGGTTGTAGGCCAGCGCCAGCCCCATCACTCCGCCGCCGATGATGACGACCTTCGCCTTCGTGGGCAGGGGCGTGGTGGGGCGCAGCGCGGGCGGGAAGACGCCGAGCTCCTCGGGCACGCCGCCCACGGGAGGACGGGACTCGTCCACGGGCGCGCTGGCGAAGAGGGACATCTCGGTCGGGTAGACGGGGGGACGCGGCGTGAAGGGCTGGATCCCCTGAGGCTTGAGTGGGCCCTCCTTGGCGATCAGCGCCGCCACCGCGGCCTGGCAGCTCTTGCCCTGGCAGATGCCGGTGCCAAAGCCGGTGTAGCGCTTGACGGACTCGACGTCGCAGTAGCCTCGGGACAGCGCGTGCCGCACGTCCTCGACCGTGACATCCTCACAGGAGCAGACCAGCGCCTTGCTCATGACAGCCCTCCCACGAGCGCCTCGGCCGTGCGCGCTCCCGCGGCCGCCGCTTCCTTGGCGGTTCCGCCGCCGGTGATGTCTCCGGCGACGAAGACGTCCGGAGCCGCCGTGCGCCCATCCGCCTGCGCCTCCACGGTGAAGAGGCCGCGCTCCGCATCGAAGTGCACGCTGGCTCCGCCCTGGCGAGCCAGCTCGAAGCAGGGGCTGGTCGGGATGGAGATGAACACCGCGTCGCAGTCCACCTTCTTCCTCCGGCCGCCGTCTCGCACGAAGCTGAAGGCGCCTACCTTCTTGAGTCCGTGCGCCTTGGGATCGCTGCCCACGCAGGCCGTCGAATGAGCCCCCGCGGGCAGCGGGCCTCGGAGATCCACCACCGCCGTCACCTGTGTTCCATGGGCTTCCAGCAGCCGGGCCAGCGCGTGGAGCTCCGGGCCCCAGCCGACCAGCGCCGCGGACTTGGGAGCGACTCCGTGCTCCCGCAGCAGCAGGCTGGCGGCCCGGCCCGCATAGATGCCAGGCAGATCGTTGTTCTCGAAGGGGAGGATCCCCGGGTGGCCGCCTGGAGCCAGCAGGAAGCGGTCCGCGCGGATCTGGAGCAGGCGCAGGCCCTCGGGCTCCATCGCGGCCACCGCCAGGAAGCGTCCGCCCTCGTCATCATAGAGGCCAATCGCCTGCGCGCGGGTGAGGACACTGCCCTTGGGCCAGGAGGCTACGTCGGAGACGGCGGGATCATCCGGCAGGGGAGCACCTCGGGCGAGCCGGCCGCCCACGCGTTCCTCGCGCTCGATCAGGACAAAGGCGACACCGCGCTCCGCCAGCACCTTGGCGGCCGCCAGTCCCGCCGCACCGCCGCCCACGATGGCCACGCGGGTGCGCACGGCCCGGGCGGGGAGGCGGGCAGGAGCCTCGCGATCCGGCAGAAGGCCGAGCCCCGCGAGCTGGCGCGCCACCTTGGCCATGACCTGCTCGGCCACGGGGACACCGGCGAACATCTCGTGGTGGTCGAGCCCGCGAGGGAAGAACCAGTCGATGGTCCCGAACAGATCCACCTTGGCGGAGGGGAAGGCGTTCTGGCGCTCCAGCCTCATGCCAGCGCGGGCGGGAGTGCGGCAGGTGTAGACGTTGGGCAGGCCGTCCACGCGCATGAGGCAGTGCGAGCACGCCGCCGCGAAGCAGTAGGCGCCGCGAGGGCGGTGGTACTTGATGGAGCGGGCGAAGACAGCCTCTCCCGCGGCGATGAGGGAGCACGCTACGGGCTCGCCCTCGACGGCGGGGACGGCTTCGCCCTCGAGATCCACGGTGATGGCCCGGCCACGGGGGGAGGCATCAGGGAGGCGTCGCATGGGTGGGTGCGAACTTCGCCCACCAGCCGGGGCCAGTCAAAGGGCGCTACGAGGGGGCGTCACCCGCGAACACCAGCGTTTGTGATGGCAGTCCACATGGCAGCTACGTTCAAGGCTGCCGCGGCGCGTCAGCCGGGCTCTGCCCGCGCAGCAGGGCCTCGTAGCGGGGGTACACCCACTCGACTCCTTTGAGGATCAACGTGGTGACGAGGACGAGCCCCATCCAGCTCACCAGATAGAGGCCCCATCCCAGCTTGTCCTTCGCGAGCCCGGCCAGAGAGATGCCGCGAACCTGGTAGTAGATGAGCATCTCGTGGAAGAAGTAGCCCGCGAGCGAGTTCATCCCCAGCAGCTCCACGAAGCGCACCCCGAGGCTCTTCCGCGCACGCTCCGACAGTCGGGACTCGAGGAGCAGGAGCCCCACGAGCACGAGCGCCACGACGAGGATGCGCTGCCCGTGGTTCCCGGGTTTCAAGACGTTGAACAAGGCCCCGAGGATCGCGATGCCGGCGAGGAACGCCTGGATGCGGCGGACGCTGGCTCCCGCCGCCAGCGCACCCACGGCCGCTCCCAGGAAGACGTAGCCAGCCCACGGCAACAGCGGGAACACCGGCTGGTGGGGCCCGTTGCGGTTGAGCAGGTCCGCCCAGAGGCCCGTGACGGACTCTCCGTAGGGGGTGACCAGGAAGAGCCCGAGCGCGATGAGGAGCGCCAGCGCGGAGAGCACGACCGGCCGGCGTGAGAGGCCCGCGAGCAGTGGCATCGCCAGGAGCAGGGACACGCCGATGCACGGCAGGATGTCCAGCCTCAGCAGCCACTCGGGCTCTTGTCTCCAGGGAAACCAGATGGCGTTGACGAGGACTCCCACGGCCAGCACCTCGCCGATGCGGCGAAGGCTCCGGCGCACTCGTGGCCAGCGCGGCCCCTGGGCCCCGCGGACCTGCACGAGCGCGAGGCTGAAACCGGCGGCGAAGATGAAGGAGGGCGCGACCAGCCCATTGAACCAGTCGATGTGGCGGCCCTCCGGAGAGGTCCGCAGCTCCGGGCGCAAGAGCACCAGCGCGTGCGTCTCGATCATGAAGAGAACGGCCAGGCCGCGCAGCCAGTCGAAGGCTTTGATCCGGGCACGGGGAGGCGAGGGCGTGGGGGGTACGGGAGTGGGGACCATGGAGGGCTTGGCGCTCCTGTCACTCTGTCACGCGCGAGCCGCAAGGCGGGCAACTTGTCACTCGGGGAGAGGGCGCGGGCTGAGAGGTTACGGCATATCGGTTGTGCACACGCGTCGGAGATGCCCCCTGCGCCATCAACGCCCACTGCCGCCTCGTCCACCGAGGATGTCTCGAAGCTGTTCGCATTCCACGTCAGCTCGTGGCGGGCTATGTGCCGCCTGCGTCGCAGCCAGGCGCGCCGGCGCACTGAGCGGCTGCTCCGAAAATGCGAAAGGGGCCGACCCGAAGTAGCGGGCCGACCCCTGGGGTGCTGCGCGGTGCGAGCGGCTCAGACTTCCGCGGCGGAGCGCGAGAGCGGCTCGGGGATGCCGCGCAGCCGGTGGCCGAACCGGGTGAGCAGCGCGGCGCCGAAGCCCATGAAGCACGCCCCGAACAGCACCAGCCAGCCCAACACCGGGATGGACATCAAGGCCAGGAGGATGAGCAGGCCCAGCGCCAGCACCACCGCCTGCGTCTTCCGGCCGCGCAGGATGGGCAGCCGCAGGCCGATCTCACTGGCCACCGCCGTGAAGCCCAGCACCGTCACCAGCATGGCCATCAGCAACAGCGCGGCCGCCACCGGAGCGCCGATGAAGGTGATGGTCAGCACCAGCGAGATCGGGATCAGCGCCAGGGCCCCGAGCACTCCCACCATGCCGCTCTTGAGCGGCTGGGCCTTGATCTCCGCGGACAGCTCCTTCATGCGCGTGGGGAAGAAGAGCTGTCCCAGGAACCCGAGCCCGAAGAGCGCCGCGAACTTGATGATGAACCACGGCAGGCTCGCGCCACGGTGGCTCTCCTCGTGCGCCTCGTCCGGAGCCCCCTCCTTGTGGAACTCCTGCTTGAGGCTCTTCTTCACCTCGCCGGCCACCAGGCTGCCCATGTTGCCGCCGCCGAAGGACTCGGTGCTGCCTTCCACCCGGGCGCCATCCTCGCGGACCACGTTGCCGCCGATGGCCGACACATCTCCCTCCACCGCCGAGCCCGGGTGCAGGATGACGTTGCCGCCGAAGGCGTTCGCATCCCCCTCCACCGTGCCGTAGACGTCCAGGTTGCCGCCAAAAGCCACCGCGTCCTCCTCCACGTGGCCTCGCACCACCAGGTTGTTGCCGTAGACGACGGCGTTGTCCACCGTGTCCTCGGTCTTCACCTCCAGCGAGTGGCCGCGCGCCACCACGTCCCGTGCTCCCTTGCTCCGGTGCTTGCGCACCTGATCGCGGACCCGCTCTTTGATCTCACTCGGATCGATCTCCTCCGCCGCGCCCGCCGCGTCCGCTGCATCCTCTGCGTCCTCCGAGTCTTCCGCGCTCGCCTGAGGTCCCGGCGGCGTGGGCGGCCCCGGCGGCATGGAGGGCCCATGCTGCGCGGCCATGGCTGGCATGGGAGGCGTGGGCGGGGCCGGAGGAGCCACCGGCGCCGGGACGGCCTCCTTCTCCGTGGCCGTCAGGGGCCGCAGGGTAAAGATGGAGCCGTCCTGATCCATGCGCAGCCAGTAGGTATGCGCGATGGTGTGCAGGGCCTGCTCGCCGGTGACACCCTTGAGGTGCAGCTCCACGGCGGTGTCGAGCGCGCCCGTGGCGATCACGTTGATGCCGGTGTCCTCGGCGATGAGCTTGATCGCGTCCTGGAGCGTGCCGCGGAAGTTCACGTCGATGGACTTCGCGGCCGGAGCCTGGGCGGGAGCGGGGGTGGGCGTCTGCGCCGCCAGAGCCAGAGGAGCGCCAAGGAGCAGGGTAGGAAGCAGGATGCGAGAGGTGATCTTCATGGGGACACTCACGCTTCGGAGGGGTTGGGGCCGTTGCCGACGAGCCGCTTGAGGCCCGTGAGAGAGACGATGAGCAGCAGAACGAGGAGGGCGGCGACCGGACCGGCCGCCGTGTGCCAGAGCGCGTTGGCCCCCGTGGCGAGCCCCTGGATCAGCACCTTGCCGTTGGTCAACAGCGAGGCGATCCCCGCTCCCAGCCGGGACAGCGCTTGATCGTTGGTGATCAGCAGCCCCAGCCCCACTGCCAGGGAGGCGAGCAGGATGGGGATGCCGGACCACAGCTCGCGCCGCAGGGGCGTGGGCTCGGTGGCCACCCGCGCCATGACATTGGCCACCAGGGTGGGGGGAGGCAGCGGATCGGCCAGCCGGTACAGATCCTTCTCCATCTGGCGGTGCTCCTCCAGGATGGCGCTGCACAGCGGGCAGGAGGCGGCGTGCTCGAGCGCGGGGCCTTCTCCGGCCTCCAGCTCGGTGAACAGCACCTCGAGATCAGGACACTGGATGGGAGTCATGTGGGCTCCTCCGTCGTCATCTTCTTGCGGAGCTTCTCCCGGGCCCGGAACAGGCGCGCCATGATGGTGCCCGGCGCGCAGCCCAGGATCTGGGCGATCTCCTTCGTCGTGCGCTTCTGCACGTAGTAGAGCGCAAGCACCTCGCGATCCTCCACGGACAGGGTGGCCATGGCCTCCTCGAGCGACTGGCGCTCCTGGCGAGCGATCGCTCCCTCCTCCAGCGTGGCCTCGTTGCTGGGGAGCACCTCCTTCATGGGCTCCAGCTCCTCGGTGCGCACCTTGGTGCGCCGCCGGAGCAGATCCAGGCAGAGGTTGCGGGTGATCGCCATCACCCAGAGATCAAACGGCCGCGAGTCGTCGTAGCGGTGCAGGTTCTGGTAGGCCCGGAGGAAGGCCTCCTGCGAGACTTCAGCGGCCTCCGCCTCGCTGTTGAGCAGCCGCAGCGCCAGGCCGTACACCGCGCGCTGGACGCCGCGCACCAGCGCCTCGAAGGCGTTGGGATCCCCGCGGCGGGCGGCCTGCACGTCCGCCTTCCAGGGAAGCGGCGGGGCCTCTTCAGCCATCAGCGACCCGATGGCCCGAGCGATGTCCCCGAAGGGGTTGAGTGTGAGAGCGTTCACGCCCTGGTCTACGCAGCATGGGTCCCCCCATTGCGCCCAGGCGTGATCCTATTTTCCGTCACACCTGGACTCTACTTTTTCTTCTGTGATTTCGGGGCTTTATCCCCCATCTCGGCGCGGGCGCGGACCTTGGCATCCTTCTTCTGCCGCTGGCGCTCGCGGAAGCCGACGGGGGGCTCGCGAGGCTCGGGGGCCGGCCGGGCCGCGGCGGGCTCACGAGGAGCGAGGGGGCGCTCGGCTGCCCGCGAGCGTCCACCGAAGGCGCGCTCGGAGGTGCCCTGGAGGCGTCCCGCCGGAGCGGCTCGCTCGGAGGAGCCCGAGGGACGCCGGGCCGCGGCGGCACCCGCCTCCTGTTGGAGCGTCTCGGCGAGCCGGGGACGCTGGGCGGCGCGGATCTCCTCGGGGGTGTCCTCGCGCCAGGAGAAGTGGAACAGGCGCTTCACCACGAGGGTGGCGTAGGCGCCCGGGGGCAGGGTGAAGGCGACGTTGACCTTGATGGAGCCGCGGTTGAGCTCATCCGCCTGCGGCCGCCCGAGCACCAGCTTGTGCGGGAAGGCGAGCACGGGGCGCTCCTCGTGCTTGAAGTACATCATCCGCCGCGCCTCTTCGATGACCAGATCCTTGAGCGCGATCTTCTCGCGGCCCAGGGTCCACTGGACGGCCTCCTCCACCTTGGGATCCTTGAAGGTGCTGTCCGGCGCGAGCAGCGGGAAGGTGGCCTCGCGCAGCGTGCGCAGCACCTCGGGGCTGGCGTCGCGGTGGAACAGGAGCGTGCCGGCCTGGTAGCGCAAGGGGAACAGGTGCTCGCGCGGCAGCAGCAGCTGCAGGTAGCGCCGCACGCCCTCGTTCCACAGATAGCTCTGGTAGGTGAAGAGCAGCATGGCGCGGTAGTCCGCGTCGATCTGCAGGAAGGCGCGCAGGTAGTCGGTGGGGTGATCGCGCAGCGAGCGCAGAATGCGGTGGTACTTCTTCGAGCCCTCGAAGGGGACGCGCGCGTCCCAGCGGCCCCAGTTCTCCTTCCAGAACTGCTTCACCTTGGCGTCCTCGCTGCGGTCCAGCTCCGAGGGCTTGGCGAAGTAGTTCTTCAGCGCGGCCTCGAAGTCGCCGCGGATGAGATCCTTGGCGATGAAGCCCTGGCCGTGCTTGAGCGAGCCGAAGCGCTGGCTGTCGAAGTAGTTCACCACGCCCAGCCGGTTGACTTCGGCGGCTGCCACGTTGAGCGAGCCGAGCACGGACTCCTCCAGCGCTCGCACGGTGACGGCGAAGCGGTTGGAGGTGATGTTGGCGGCGGACAGGGCCTTGTTCGTGCGCCCCAGGTACTTCAGGCGCAAGTTCGGCTCCTGCATGTCCACGTCCGAGCCATCGACGGCGATCAGCTGCTCGGTGCGGCCCTGCTTGTCCTTGAGGCCGCAGAAGCTGATGGAGCCGGGGCGCAGGCCAAAGGCGGTGCGCAGCCGGTCCACCGCGTCGAAGGTGGACAGCTTCTGCTTGTCCATGAGGTAGACGCGGAAGCGCCCATCCGGCACTTCGTCGAAGCGGTAGGACTCCTTGACGGAGAAGTCCTCGGGTTTTTGCTTGATTCGCACGGGAGTCCCCTTAGCAGCGTGGGCCCGCGGAAAGAAGGTGTGAGTTGAAGAAGCCCTGACAGCCGTGCCCAGAAGCACATAACCTCCGAAGCCATGCGATCCCTTCCCCCATTGCTCGCGTTGGCGCTGGTGACAGGTTGTGCCTCCAATCTCTCCACCCTCCAGACGGCGAAGCCGCTCGCCCGAGGGCAGTTCCAGGTCTCCCTGGGGGCCGGGGCCTTCGTCTCGGCGGGGCAGATCGGCAACGCGATTGAGCTGGGCATCGACCAGGGCAAGGCGCTCGATCGAGCGGTCCGCAACCATGAGCCCGTCCGGATCTCCGAGGAGGATCAGCAGCGGATGCTCACCTCCGGCGTCGCCCTGGCGGTGGCGCCCCCGGGCCTCGTCCACGAGGTGATGCTCCGGGCCGGCCTGGCGGACAACCTCGACGTGGGCCTGCGCTACAGCGGCATCTCCTGGCGGGCGGACGCCAAGTTCCGCTTCTTCCACAGCGGGGATGGGGAGGAGGTGCAGGAGAACGCGCGCAGGTCCTTCGACATGGCGATCGGCCTGGCGGGGGCTCGCCACTCGTTCGAGGGCCCGGTGTTCGATCTGCTGAAGATCGTCAAGCTGGATGACTTCAAGCGCTATGACGTGGAGGTGCCGCTCTACATGAGCACGGACTTCGGCGACATCCTCCGGCTGTACGCCGCGCCCAAGTACATCTACAGCCACACCAGCCTGGACGAGCAGCTCGTCAACTACGCCGAGCAGGGCTACGACGTCTCGGGCTTCGACGTGCGGCTGCCGGCCAAGGTGAAGAGCGAGTTCGTCGGCTCCACCTTCGGCATCTCCGTGGGCTACAAGTACGTCCACGTGTTCGCCGAGTTCACCGGCGGCTATACCTTCTGCAAGCCCTTCCTCTTTGGCCAGCAGCGCAACCTGGGGGGCGCCACCCTCTACCCGGCGATAGGCATCGCCTTCCGCAACCTGGCTCCCCTGCGGCCGAGCGCCCAGAAGCAGCCGCCGAGCATCCAGGATCCGCGGCCGGATTGAGGGCTGGCACTCTCTCTGATAACCCAGGAATCCAAGGTGGGCCTGCCTGGCCGCTCGGGTCGATGGGGGACGGAGTGGCGGACCTTCCGTAGCCGTTCCCCCGGGGCGAGCGCGTCTGCTAGTGTCCCACCGGTGAGGTCTGTCGCGTGACCCAAGCTACTGTTCCTTCTCAAGCCCAGGCCAAGACCCTGCGTGGGCCACGCCTGACGGGCATGTTCGCCGATGGCACGCTCGGGGAGTTCCCGCTGGGCCCCAAGACGACGCTCGGCCGCCACCCGGCCAACACGCTGCGTCTGGTGGACCGAGAGGTCTCCAAGGAGCACGCCGTCATCGAGCAGACGGGGCGTGACTTCATCCTCAAGGATCTGAACTCCTCCAACGGCACCTTCGTCAACGGCCGCCGGGTGAAGGAGATGCGGCTGCGGGACGGGGATGAGATCTCCCTGGGCAGCTCCAAGTTCACCTTCCACGCGGGGGACGCGCCGTCCCTGCCGTCCGCGCCCGCGGGGGTGACGGTGGTGGCCAACCCGCGCTCGGTGCCGGCGTTCCTGGCGCAGATGGACCAGGGGCCGCAGAACTTCCGCCCCGTGGACGAGCTGGGCGACATGGAGGCCCTGCGCCGCGACTACGAGAAGCTGCGCATCGCCTACGAGTTCCACCGCCAGGTGAGCCTGGCGGGCACGCAGCAGGAGCTGTTCGATCAGATCATCCGCGTGGCGTTCCAGCTGCTGCCCGCGGACAACGGCGTCATCCTGACGATAGGGCCAGACGCCACGTTTGATCCGGTGGCGGTGCACAACCGGCACGGCAAGCAGATGAACGTGATGCTGTCGGACACGGTGCTGCGGCGCGTGGTGGAGACGGGCAAGGCGGTGCTCACCGCGGACGCCATCATCGACGAGCGCTTCTCCGCGGCCGAGAGCATCGTCGCCCAGGGCATCCGCTCCGCCATGGCGGTGCCACTCACCGTGAACGGCTCCATCAAGGCGGTGCTCTTCCTGGACAGCCGCCAGCGCATCAACGCCTTCTCCGAGAACGATCTGACGATCCTCACGGGCATCGCCGCCCAGGCGGGCATCGCCCTGGAGAACGCGGCCCTGGCCGAGCAGATCCGCGCCGAGGCCATCACCCGCGCCGAGCTCAGCCGCTTCCTGTCCAAGGCGGTGGCGGACGCGGTGATCAAGGGCGAGACGGAGGATCTGGCGCAGAGCCGGCTGGCGGAAGTCACCTGCCTGTTCGCGGACATCCGCGGCTTCACCACGCTGGCGGAGAATGACTCGCCGCAAGAGGTGGTGGAGATGCTCAACGAGTTCTTCACCGCCATGGCCAACGTGGTGTTCCGCCACGAGGGCAACCTGGACAAGTTCATCGGCGACTGCGTGATGGCCGTGTGGGGCCCGCCGCTGTCGCACCCGGATGATCCGGCGCGCTCGCTGCAGGCGGCGCTGGAGATGATGGACGCGGTGGACGAGCTGAACGAGAAGCGCAAGTCCCAGGGGCGCAAGCCCATCGAGGTGGGCATCGGCGTCAACACCGGCCAGGCCGTCGTGGGCTACATGGGCAGCGTCGAGCGCCATGAGTTCACCGCCATTGGCGACACGGTGAACACGGCGTCCCGGTTGTGCGGGCTGGCCAAGGGCGGCGAGGTGCTGGCCACCGGGACGACGATGCAGAAGGCGGGGCCGGGGTTCTTCGCGGATGAGCTCCCCGTCCTGCAGGTGAAGGGCCGGGAGAAAGGCGTCCAGACGTTCCGAGTCACTGGCTCGGAGCGCACCGTTGTCCGGGATGCATGATCACCCAGACCTGCCCCAACTGCGAGCGCACGCATGACATCAGCGTGTACGTGAGCGGCCAGCGTCTGCTGTGCCGCTGCGGGATCCGCTTCGAGGTGCGTCGCAGTGTGGCGTCCACCGTGGGCTCGCGCCCGACGATGGGGGAGATGCCAACGGTCCAGGCCATGGCCACGGTGATTCCAGGCGGCGGCGAGCCGGGCAACGAGCCCGTGGTGCCTGCTCCTCAGGAGCCCCAGCTGACGGTGCCGGGAGGCGGCGTGGCGCCGGCCAGCCGGCCGCTGATGTTGGATCTGGACGTGAACACCGCCACGCTGGTGAAGGGCTCGCAGCTCGCGCACGAGGCGAGCCTGGGCGTGGCGGATCCGAATGCCACGGCCATCTCCCGCGGCAAGGTGGAGCTGCCGGGGTACGAGCTGCTGGAGCTGCTCGGGCAGGGCGGCATGGGCGAGGTGTGGCTCGCCCGGCAGCAGTCGCTGGCGCGCCCGGTGGCGGTGAAGCTGCTGCCGCCTCGGCTGGCGAAGGATCCCGAGTTCGTCACCCGCTTCGAGAAGGAGGCCACCGCGCTCGCGGCGCTCAGCCACCCCAACATCATCCAGATCATCGATCGAGGGGTGGCGGGGGAGAACTACTACTTCGCGATGGAGTACGTGGAGGGCCGCTCCCTGCGGGAGATGCTGGGGATGAGCCGGCTCTCGCCGCAGCAGGGGCTGCGGATCCTGTACCAGGTGGCGCGGGCCATTGAGTACGCGCACGAGAAGGGCATCATCCACCGCGACTTGAAGCCGGAGAACATCCTGGTGGATGCGAAGGGCCACGCGAAGGTGGCGGACTTCGGGCTGGCGGGCATCCGGCGGCAGGACTCGCGGCTGAACCTCACGGCCACGGCGGTGGCCATGGGGACGCTCAACTATATGGCCCCGGAGCAGCGCCGGGATGCCCGGAGCGTGGATGGGCGCGCGGATCTGTTCTCGCTGGGAGTGATGATCTACGAGCTGCTCACCGGAGAGCTGCCCCTGGGGCGCTTCCGCATGCCCTCCGAGCGCGTGCAGGGGCTGGATCCCCGCGTGGACGAGGTGGTGGCCCGGCTGCTGGAGAACGAGCCCGAGGCGCGCTACGCGACGGCGGGCGAGGTGTGCACCGCGCTCGAAGGGATGCTCGGCTCTGGCTCTGGGCCAGCGCTCGTGCCGGGCGCGGCTCCGGGGGCGCAGCCGGTGCGGGCCTCGGTGGCGCACTCGGTGGCGAAGCGGCTCCACGTGGGCTGGCGCAGCGTGCGCACGGGGCTGTCCGTGGTGGGCGGGCTGATCGTCCTGGCCTACGTGGTGCGCGCGGTGATCGGGCCGGTGGATCTGTACGTGGGAGGGGACAAGGGCGTCGTCATCGGCACCTCGGGCATCGCGGTGAAGCACGGCAAGAAGCCCTGGCCGCCGAACACGGACACCGAGCTGTTCGTCACCTCCGAGGTGGAGGAGGCCAAGCAGCCCGATGGGCTCTCGCGTCTGACGGTGGAGTTCGTGCCCGGTGACGAGGAGCTGAACGCCTGGTCCGGCTCGTGGCGCCTGGAGGACGGCAAGCTCAAGGTGCTCCAGGGCGGGAGCGAGGTGGGCCCGAAGGGGCGCTTCCTGCCGCGCACGTACATTGCCCACCGGTACTTCTCCAGCGACGACTTCACCGCCGAGGTGGAGATGGACGTTCAGAAGCTGAGCGCCGACTATCCGGACGAGCCGGATGCCCAGCACTTCGGCGAGCTGACGTTCCGGATCAAGGATCTCCAGGTGTCCGCGTTCGCCATTCCGGATGTGGGCATGCGGCTGTCCTGGCGCTACATCCAAGAGGATGGCGAAGAGGTGGTGGGCAACAGCTCCCAGGATCTGGACAACCTCACGGCGGACGAGATGCCGGTGCCCACCAAGGGCCCGTTCCGGGTGCGGCTGCAGCTCAAGCGCAAGAAGAACGGAGTGATGGTGGAGGCGTATGTGAACAACGTGCGCTTCGCCTACAAGATGCTGCACGGGTTGGAGGGGCGCACGGGCAAGGTGGCCCTGGGCTGCCGCAACCTGTCCTGCGGCTTCCGCAACCTGACAGTGCAGGGAATCCCCGTGGAGCGGCCGAAGAAGAAGGTGGCCGGCACCGCCCAGGAGTAAACGGACGTCCGCTCCGGAAGGGTCGGATGCTGGACGCCTGGGGCTCCAGGAGCCACGTGGCCTTGCCCGCGCATTGAAGCATCCCCACCCTCGACAGGCGTGGCGTGTGCCTGGGGCCGCGCTCCATCAGCCGCGGGGGATGGGATGGATGTCCGGATGATGCTGGCGCCGCTGTACGCGGCGGGTCTGAGCGGGCTGGTGGTCCTGGCGTTCGCTTTCGGGCGCAAGGACGCGCGCACCTTCCTGCCGCGCTGGCCGCTGGCGTGGTTCGGGTTGCTGGCCGCCGTGTGCCTGGTGCTGATCTCGGACTACGTGCCGGCCGCGTTCAAGGTGTCCATGGATGTCATGGGCCGGGGCGCCGGGCTGGTGCTCCTGGGGCTGGCGGCGGGCCTGGCGCTGCTGGGCTCTCGGGCACGGCTGCGCGCGGATGCGCTGCGGGGCTCGGCGCCTCGGAGCATTGATGAGGCCGTGGCGGAGCTGCGAGCGGGCCGGCAGCCCGGGTGGGGGGTGTATCGGGGGCGGCTCGGGGCGAGCGAGCCGGTGACTTCTCCCGGGGGCGTGGTGTGCGCCTTCTATGACGCGGAGCTGCGCTCCACTGGCGAGCAGGGGCGCAAGGGGCCCTTGCTCTCGCAGGAGCGGGGCTTCTCTCTGCTGATCACCGTCCGAGGCGAGCGGACCGAGGCGGCGGTGAGCTTCTCGCCGTCCACGACGCTGGCGCCGGTGCGGGTGTCGCGGTGCCAGACGGATCCACGGCTCGTGGAGCCGGAGGCGAATGAGCTGGCGCAGGGCAAGCCCGTGGAGGAGGTGCTGTCCTACGAGCGGATCGGGAAGCTCGGGGAGTCGTGCCTGGTGGTGGGCGAGCTGCAACCGGGGCCCGCGCAGGGCTCCTACGTGCTGCGTGGGAAGCAGGGCGGGCCGGCGATGCTGGTGCTCGGCACCGAGGGCGCTGGCACCGGGAGTGAGCTGGCGCGCCGGGCCTGGGGCTTCTTCTCCGCGGCAGGGGCGCTCTCGGTGGCCGCGGCATTCGTTCTCTCGCGGACCCTGTGACAGTGCTAAGGAGTGGTGCGCCTATGACAGACATGCCCGAAGGCGTTGATGCGGCGCAGTTCCAGCAACTGGTGGCTCGGCTCCGCGAGGAGAGCCAGCGCAAGGCCTCAGCGGCTCCCGCCCAGGAGCCTCAGACGCTCGCGGCCGCCGATCTCCACCCCATGCCCCGCCCGGGGACACCGCTCTATGACGAGTGTCTGCGGCTGGGAGAAGAGGCCTTGAGACGCGGCGAGGTGTCCGTCGCCATCGTGGTGGGCGGCGCGGCGACGCGCTTTGGCGGCGGAGTGAAGGCCCTGGTCCCGTTGATCGATGGGCGCACCATCCTGGATGTGCGGATGGAGAACATCCGCGAGATGGGCCGGCGCTATGGAGCTCAGGTGCCCGTGGCGCTGATGACCTCTCCGATGACGCACGAGGGGATCTCCGACTATGTGGCGCAGCAGAAGAGTGGCAAGGAGTTCCTGGTGTTCCAGCAGCGGATGTTGCCGCGGCTGACCCCTGGCTGGGAGTTATTCCGCGACGCGGATGGAAAGCTCTCGCTGGCGCCCTCCGGCCACGGAGACTTCTTCCGCGCCCTGCGCGAGAGCGGCACGGCCGCGGAGCTGCGCCGGCGTGGCGTGCGCCAGGTGTTCTTCTCCAATGTGGACAACATGGGGGCCACGCTCGATCCGTTGATCGTCGGGCTCCATGTGAAGCTCGGGAAGGCGATGACGGTGGAGGTGACCGCGCGCACCAGCCCCACCGGGGCGCTGGATACGGGAGCGGCCCCGGTCCGGATCGGCGACCACTTCCAGCTAATCGAGCATGTGGATTCGAAGAAGCACCCGCTGATCTCCACCAACAACATCACCTTCGATCTGGCGGCGCTCCTGGAGAAGGACATCCAGGTTCCCTACCGCGTGGCTCGCAAGAAGGCGGAGGGGCAGGACGTGCTGCAGTTGGAGCAGGTCACCGGCGAGGCCACCACGCTGGTCGCGTCGGATGGCAAGCCGCTGCTCCCGGTGGCCTTCATCGAGACGCCGAGGCAAGACCCCAAGACCTCCAGGTTCGAGCCCATCAAGGCGCCGGAGGATATGAAGGTGGTCGTTGCCCGGTTGCGCGAGAGGTTCGGAGCCCAAGCCAGGGGGCGTTAGCCGTGAGAACGAGCCAGGAGCAACAGCAGGGCGTCGGGCCGGAGCTCGAGGTGAAGCTCACCCGGGTGAGGGCCATTCTGGAGGAGAAGAAGCTGGCGGCGGTCCGGCTGCGCGGGGTGGATTGGTTCGCCTGGGCGACGTGTGGTGGGTCGAACGTGGTGCTGCTCACCACCGATGTCGGCGTGGCGGAGGTGCTCATCACCCACGAGGGAGCCTGGGTGCTGACGGACGCCATCGAGGCGGCGCGCCTGGAGCAAGAGGAGGTGCCGCCAGGTCTCCCGGTGTGGTCCGGCCCGTGGGCGGAGCGTGGGAAACGCGAGGCCTTCGTCGAGGCGAAGCTGGGAGGGGGGCTGGTGGCCTCCGATCGTCCCACGGGCAAGGAGGTGCCCCTGCCCGCCGAGCTGGTGGATGTGCGCCACTCGCTCCTCCCCGAGGAGCTGGAGCGGTACCGCGCGCTCGGGCGCGACGCGGCGGAGGCGATGACCGAAGTGCTGCTGGCGGCCAGGCCGGACTGGACGGGCTGGCAGCTGGCGGGCGCTGGAGCCGAGGCGCTATGGGCTCGGGGCATTCATCCGGCCCTGACGTTGGTGGGAGAGGAGCGGCGCCTGCCGTTGCACCGGCATGCCACGGCGAGCGGGGAGCGGCTGGGGGCGCGGGCCATGTTGGTCTTCTGTGCTCGTCGGCACGGACTGTTCGCGAACCTCACGCGGTTCGTCTACTTCCGAGCGCCCACCGCGGAGGAGCGCCGGCTGGCGACGGACGTGGCGCGAGTCGAGGCCGCGGCCTTCCGGACATCGAAGCCGGGAGTGGCGCTGGGGGAGGTCTACACCGCGCTGGTGGAGGCCTACGCGAAGCATGGGCATCCGGGGGCCGAGGCCTTCCATCACCAGGGAGGCTCGTGCGGCTACCTCTCGCGTGACGACGTGGCCCTGCCAGGAATGAAGGTGCTGCTCCAGCCGAACAACGCGGTGGCCTGGAATCCCTCGTTGCCCGGGGCGAAGATCGAGGACACCGTGGTGGTGAGCGACAAGGGCCTGGAGATCCTCACGGTGGACCCACGCTGGCCGACCATTGAGCTCGAGGGCCGTGCGCGGCCGGATCTCCTGGTGCGCTAGGTCTGCGGAACGAGGACCGTGGGTCGCTGGCCCGAGCGCTGTGCATAGCGCTGGGCGATCCGCGAGGCGACGGTGGCCCCGGTCCCCGCGCGAGCCATCATGACCACGGAGCCACCGAAGCCGCCGCCCGTGAGCCGTGCGCCATAGACGTCCGCGTCTTCCCGAGCCAGCCCCACGAGCAGATCAATCTCGGGGACGGACACTTCGTAGTCGAGGCGCTGGGACTCGTGTGAGGCGTAGAAGAGGGTGCCCAGCGTGGGCAGATCCGCGCTCCTCAGGGCCTTGACCGTGGCGAGCACCCGGGCGTTCTCCGTCACCACGTGGCGCACACGCCGGCCCAGCGGCTCGGGCAGCTTCTCGGCGCGAGGGAGCTCCGCCTCGGACAGCTCTCGGAGCTGCGAGACTCCGAGCAGGGCCGCCGCCTTCTCGCACTCCGCGCGGCGCACGCGGTAGTCGCCCGCGGCGTGGTTGTGCGCCACGCCCGAGTTGATGACGATCGGATCCAGCCCGGGAGGCAGTGGCACCCGCTCGAAGCGCATCTCCCGCGTGTCGAGGAAGAGCGCGACGCCCTGGCTGGCGATGCTGGCGGCCATCGGATCCATCACGCCCACCGGCGCGCCCACGAAGTCCACCTCTACCTTCTGCCCCAGCAGCGCGAGCTGGACGTCATCCATGGGCAGCGAGAACGCCTCGCGCAGCGCCCGGAGCAGGCCGACGTCCAGCGAGGCGCTGGAGGACAGCCCGCTGCCGAGCGGAACCTCGGAGCTGACGCGGAGCTCGAACCCCGACAGCGTGTGCCCCGCGTCGCGGAGCACCTGGGTGACCCCTTGCACATAGTCGAGCCAGGTCCTTCCCACCGTCTCCCGGCCCAGCTCGAACTCCAGGACCTTGCCTTCCTTGCTCGTGTTGACGCTGAAGGCGCGGACCCGCCGGTCCGGCCGCCGCCGCAGCTCGACGTGCGTCTGCTGCGGAATGGCCATGGGCAGCACGAAGCCGCCGTTGTAGTCGGTGTGCTCGCCGATCAGGTTCACCCGCCCGGGGGCATGGGAGACAACCTCCGGGGGGGCTCCGAACAGCTCCTGGAAAGAAGGGGTCACGTCCAGTCTCGTCCTCTACTCGGGGGTGATGCGCAGCGAGTCGAACTTCGCGGAGGCTCCCGTAACTCCGCCCGCCGTGAGCGCCACGCGGATGCCTCGATCCCAGGGCGGCAGGTAGTCGCCATTCAGCTCGTCACCCACGGGCGACCAGGTGGTGCCGTCCGCGCTGAACGAGAATCGGAACAGGTGCCCCTGCCTCGCCGTGATGCGCAGGTACAGCTTCGGGCCCGCGGGCGCGTTGGTGCTGGCGGGGACCTGGGTGGTGGACTTGCCGTCCTTCCACTGCCGCTGCCACAGCTCCACGTTGGTCCCATTGAGCGCCACGCCCAGCGAGTTGTCCGGATCGCCGAAGGCGGACAGCCCGGCCACGGTCCCCGCGGTGAGCCCGGTCCGGTCCAGGACGGCCTCCACCGTGTAGTTGGCCGAAGGAGAGGAGCGGGCCAGCACCCCGCCGGTGCGATCCGTCGCCGCCTCGGCCGGAGGCGCCAGGGTCAGCTCGCCATTGGCGATGCTCGACACAGGCTTGATCCCCACCGGCCACTGCCAGCCCAACACCGGCGTCGGGGAGGTGAAGTCATCGAAGAAGACCTGCGGCTTCGCCAGCACCTGCCCGCCCGGGCCGTGGCGCGAGTTGATCGTCGGCCAGTTGTCGTCGCCCCAGGTGATCGGATCCAGCATGCCCTGCCGGCCGGTGTAGACGGAGTCCGTGACGCGATAGGCGTGGTACAGGAAATAGTCCCGGCCCAGCGAGTCCGTCACCACGCTGCCGTGCCCCGGGCACTTGAAGGACTCGTTGTTCTTCAAGATGGGGTTGAGCGGGTTCTTCTCCCAGCCCGACAGCAGGTTCTTCGAGCGGGCCACGCCCACCCCGTAGTTGCACTCCTTCCCGCAGCAGCCGGAGCCGGCGTAGAAGATGTAGAAGTAGCCGTTGTGCCGGAAGACGTCCGGCCCCTCGACGAGCTGCCCCTCCCACGGCACATCGTTCATGATCAGCGCCGTCTTCTCGCCGGTGAGCCGGGTGCCGTCCTCGGCCAGCGGCTGCGCCCAGATGGGGGTGGGCAGGCCCTGGCTGTTGCCGTCCTCCTTCCACACCAGGAAGAGCTTGCCGTTCTCATCGCGGGTCATCGCCCCGTCAATCGAGCCCAGATCCTGGCACACCAGCGGGCCGTGATCCGTGTACGGCCCGGAGATCGCCGGCGCCGTCGCCACCGCCACACACAGCGGGCCGCCCTTCTTCTTCGCCGTGTAGAGGACGAAGAAGCGGCCATTGTCCACCACGAGCTGCGGCGCCCAGTAATGGGCCTCGGACCACTCCGGCTGCGTCTGGAAGATGTTCCCCACCAGCTCCCACTGGAGCAGATCCTTCGACTTCAGCAGCGGAAACTGGGGCGCCCACTCGGAGGACGTCGTCGCGGCCCAGTACTCCTCCCCCACGCGGACCACGGACGGATCCGCGTAGTCGCCAGGCAGGATGGGGTTGGTGATCGCCAGCGGTGGGGGCGGGGGAGTCGGCTGCTCTGGAGTCGGAGGGGTCTTCTCATCCGAACAACTGGGGGCGGAGAGCGCCGCGAGCACGGTGAGCGAGAAAAGGACTGCGGAGAAGAATACGCCGCGTGAGCGCATGGGGGAGCACCTCGGTTGGGGGGCGGCAGACTACGGCGGCGCTCATTCAGGGGTCAATCACAGCCAACTCAAGCCGCCTCCCGGGCATCCCCCGTCTGTGTGACTTTGCGCGTCATGTGTTCAGGAAGGAACACAGCCCTTGACGCACTGCATTGCGTATCGGCCTTGACACACTATGGCTCTCTGTATGAGATGCCCGACTTTTTGCGTGGCGCCCGAAGCGGGGCGGCCCGGGATTCTCAACCCGTTAATCACCCGAAGGGGAAGTGGACATGCGGAGAGGACCGTCCTCATCTCGAGGTTGGCGCCGAGGGAGCGCGTTGCTCCCGGTGCTCGCATTGCTGACCGCCGTGGCCTGTTCAGACGAGCAGAAGCCGCCGGAGAACCCTCCGCCGGAGCCCACCCTCGTCACGCAGGGCTTCACCAACCCCTTGAAGATCTCCATCCCCACCGGGGGCCTGGTCCAGAACTGCCCGGACCCCACGGTCATCCGCGGCCAGCAGGAAGGGGATACCAGCTGGTACATGTACTGCACGTCGGATCCCCTGAACGATCAGGACAAGGACTCCTCGGGCAAGTACAAGCAACACTTCATTCCCATGCTGAAGTCGTCCGACCTGGCCGAGTGGACCTATGTCGGAGATGCCTTCACCGCCCCGCCGGGCTACGCAAAGCCTGATACGGATCTCTGGGCCCCCGAGGTCGTCTACTTCGGCGGGAAGTATTATCTGTATTACACGGTGGTAGACACCATCGAGGGCGGCAGCGCCATCGGGGTCGCCACCAGCGATGGCCCGGTCGGTCCCTGGACCCAGGCCTCGAAGCCCGCCGTGGAGCCGCATGAGGCGCCCTGCTGCGGCGGCTCGCGACGCCAGGTGTTCGATCCCGAGGTCCTCATCACCGATAGCGGTGACAAATACATCTACTACGGCAGCTATTTCGGGGGCATCTCCGTGCGGACGCTCTCGGAGGATGGGCTCACCTCGGATCCGTACTCCCAGGTGGAGGTCACCGTCGCCAACCGCTACGAGGCTGCCAACATCATCAAGCACGGGGACTACTACTACCTGCTGGCGTCCTCCACCAACTGCTGCAACGGGCCGCTCACCGGCTACAGCGTCTTCGCCGGACGCTCCAGGGATCCGTGGGGTCCCTTCGTGGATCGCGAGGGCGTGCGCCTCACCGCCAACCGCGTGGGCGGCACTCCCGTCCTGGGCCTGAATGGCAACCGCTGGGTGGGCACGGGCCACGACACCGTCATCACGGACTTCGGGGGCCAGGACTGGATCGTCTACCACGCCATTGACAGGACCAGCCCCTACCTGGCTCCGGACCCCAACGGGGATCTGCCTCCCAAGCGCCAGGCGCTGATGGATGCGCTGGACTGGGTGGGGGATGCGGACAACCAGTGGCCGGTCGCCCGTGGAGGCCTGGGTGCCTCGGACTCCGAACAGCCTGCTCCGGCGGCCGTGGCTGGAACCAAGAGCCGCTACTCTCTCGTCCTCGCCACGCAGGACGAGCCGGGGACCCTCATCACCTCAGGCTCGGACGAGTTCAATGGCACCGCGCTCGGTTCGCAGTGGACCTGGACGCGTCCGCCGGCTCCGGAGACCTTCGGCGAGGAGGGAGGCAACTTCCGCTTCGACACCCAGGACGCCGATCTCTTCGAGGGCATCAACAACGCCTCCATCCTCTGGGAGCCGGCTCCCACGGGGAACTACCTCGTCGAGACGAAGTTCAAGCTGAACCTGCCGCCGGTGAGCTGCTGCCACAACTATGTCCAGGCGGGGCTCCTCATCCACAGCGACGACGACAACTACGTGAAGCTGGTCCACTTCTCCAACTGGGAGACGCGGCAGATCGCCTTCGCCAAGGAGATGGGGCCCGTGGTGCCCGCGCACTACCCGCGCTACGGCGAGACGTTCGGCGGGCCCGCGGACGAGACCGTCTGGCTGCGGATCGCCAGGCGCACCGCTGGTGACGAGGAGACGTACACGGCCTACTCCAGCCGGGATGGCACCACCTGGAGCCGCGCGGGCACGTGGACGCACAAGCTGGGCACAGGAGCGCGGATCGGACTGATCTCGATGGCGGGCAGGGGCTTCACCGCCACCTTCGACTATGTCCACGTCTCCGAGCTGAAGAACTAGTCCGGGCCGGGCCACGGCTTGGCTCGGCTCCGGGTGATTGCGTATAGAGCGTTGAGAAGTCATTGGATCCGGCGGTTCCCCCCGGGGCGCCGCCGTTCGCGTGTGGAGAGAGACCCATGAGATGGATGATCGCGGTTGCGCTGGTGGCGCTGGTTGGCTGTAGCAAGCAGTCCTCGGACAACAAGGCTTCGGCGCCTTCAGGGGAGGCCAATGCTCCCGCGGCCGCCAAGAAGCTCGTCATCGGCTTCTCGCAGGTGGGCGCCGAGAGCGCCTGGCGCACGGCGGAGACCAAGTCCATCCGCGGCGAGGCCGAGAAGCGCGGGCTGGATCTCAAGTTCGCGGACGCTCAGGGCAAGCAGGCCCAGCAGATCCAGGCGCTCACGTCCTTCATCGCGCAGAAGGTGGACGCCATCGTCCTGGCCCCCGTCGTCGAGACGGGCTGGGAGACGGTCCTCCAGCAGGCCAAGGAGGCCAACATCCCCGTCATCCTCGTGGACCGTGGCATCAAGGTCTCCGACGAGAGCCTCTACACCACGCTGATCGCCAGCGACTTCGTGGAGGAGGGCCGCATGGCGGCCGAGTGGCTGGCGAAGAAGGTGAATGGCAAGGCCAACATCTACGAGCTGCAGGGCACCACGGGCGCCGCGCCGGCCATCGATCGCAAGAAGGGCTTCGAGGAGATCCTCCAGAAGTACCCGGACATGAAGATCATCAAGAGCCAGAGCGCTGACTTCACCCGCGCCAAGGGCAAGGAGGTCATGGAGGCCTTCATCAAGTCGGACGGCAAGCAGATCCAGGCCGTCTACGCCCACAACGACGACATGGGCCTGGGCGCCATCCAGGCCCTGGACGAGGCCGGTATGAACCCGGGCAAGGACGTCACCGTCCTCTCCGTGGACGGCGTGAAGGGCGCGTTCGAGGCCATGGTCTCCGGCAAGCTCAACGCCACCGTCGAGTGCAACCCGCTCATGGGGCCCCTGGTGTTCGACACCATCAACAAGGTCCGCGCGGGCGAGAAGGTCCCCAAGTTCATCCAGAACAAGGACCAGCTCTTCGAGCAGACGAACGCCGCGCAGGTTATCGGCACTCGTGAGTACTGAGCCGCTCCTCGTCGCTCGAGGCGTTCAGAAGCGCTTCCCCGGAGTCCACGCCCTCGCCGGTGTGGACTTCGAAGTCCGAGCCGGGGAAGTGCACGCCCTGATGGGGCAGAACGGCGCCGGTAAGTCGACGCTGATCAAGATCCTCACGGGCGTCTACCCTCGTGACGAGGGGACGATCACCTTCCAGGGCCGAGACTTCCGGCCGGCGTCGCCGGGGGAGGCTCAGCGCCAGGGCATCAGCACCATCTACCAGGAGCTGAGCCTCGTCCCCACGCTGACGGTGGCCGAGAACCTGTTCCTGGGCCGCGCGCCGCGGCGCTGGTGGGGCCTCGACTGGAAGGCCATGCGGAAGAAGGCCGAGGAGATCCTCGCCACCTTCGAGCTGCGCGTGGACGTTGATCAGCCGCTGGGGAGCATGTCCGCCGCGGTCCAGCAGCTGGTGGCGATTGCTCGGGCGGTGCAGACCGAGGCCCGGGTCATCATCATGGATGAGCCCACCTCGAGCCTCGACAGCCATGAGACCGAGGTGCTGCTCGGCATCATCACCCGGCTGAAGGAGCGGGGGCTGGGCATCGTCTTCGTCACCCACTTCCTCGATCAGGTCTACAAGGTCAGCGATCGCATCACCGTGCTGCGCAACGGCACGCTGGTGGGCACGTACGAGGCCTCGAAGTTGTCGCGGCTGGAGCTCGTCTCCCAGATGCTGGGCAAGGTCCCCGAGGAGATGGAGCCCGCGCTGCATCCGCACCCCGAGAGCCAGGGGCCCGCGGTCATCTCTGCTCAGGGGCTGTCCCGGCGGGGCGTGGAGCCCTTCGATCTCACGGTTCATCAGGGCGAGGTGGTGGGGTTCGCTGGCCTGCTGGGCTCGGGGCGCACGGAGGCGGCCCGGCTGCTCTTTGGCGCGGACCACGCTCGAGAGGGGACGATCAACGGCACCCACCTGCGGAGCCCTCGCCAGGCGATTGATACGCTGGGCATGGCGTTCACTCCGGAGGAGCGCAAGGCCGACGGGATCTTCCCCGAGCTCTCGGTGCGAGAGAACATCGCGCTGGTGGTCCAACGGAAGCAGGGCTTCATCGTCTCGCGGGCGCGGCAGGAGAAGCTCGCCCAGGAGTTCGTGACGAAGCTGGGCATCAAGACGCCCTCGGTGGAGCAGCCCATCCGGCTGCTGAGCGGAGGCAACCAGCAGAAGGTCATCCTGGCCCGGTGGCTGGCATACGAGCCGAAGCTGCTGATCCTCGATGAGCCGACCCGCGGCATCGACGTCGGCGCCAAGGGCGAGATCGAGCGCCTCATCCACCAGCTCTCCCAGAAGGGGCTCTCGGTGCTCTTCATCTCGGCCGCGCTGGAGGAGGTGCTGCGGATCTCCCACCGTATCGCCGTGTTCCGGGATCGGAAGAAGGTGGGAGAGCTCTCGCGCACGACGCTGCCGGAGGTCATGAAGATGATCGCTGGCGAGGAACAGCCCGCAGGAGCTCCGGAGGCCGAGAAGCGGGCCGCCGGAGAGGGGAAACATGCGTCCTAGGAATTTCTGGCCGCTGGTGGCACTGGCGGCGTTACTGCTCTTCAACATCCTCTTCACCACGGGCTTCGCGCACCTCGAGCTGCGCGACGGGCGGTTGTTCGGCACGCTCGTCGACATCTTCAAGAATGGCTCGATGGTGATGCTGCTGGCGGTCGGGATGACGCTGGTCATCGCGCTGGGCGGGATTGATCTGTCCGTGGGCTCGGTGATGGCGCTGGCGGGCGCGGTCGCGGCGCTGCTGATGACGGAGAACGGCTTCTCCGTGCCCATGGGGATCCTGGTCGCGCTGGGAGTGGCCGTGGCGGTGGGTGCCCTGAACGGGGCGCTCGTCACCTACGCGGGGATCCAGCCCATCATCGTCACCCTGGTGACGCTGGTGATGGGGCGCGGGCTGGCGCAGACGCTCACGCACGATCAGAAGGTCCGCTTCGAGATCCCGTCCTTCGAGTTCATCGCTCGCGGCAACGTGTTGGGGCTGCCGTTCCCAGTGTTCCTGGTGGCGGCGGTGGCCCTGTTCGTGGGGCTGCTGCTGAGGAAGACGTCGACGGGGCTCTACATCGAGGCCATGGGGGGCAATCCGCAGGCGGCCCGGCTCTGTGGCCTGCGAGTCCATGTCATCCGGATGCTGGCGTTCATGGCGTGCTCGCTGTGTGCGGGGCTGGCCGGGCTGATCGCCGCGGCGGACATCAAGGAGGCCGATGTCGCCAACGCCGGGCTCTACCTGGAGCTGGACGCCATCCTCGCCGTGGTGCTCGGGGGCACGAGCCTGACGGGAGGCCGGGCCAACCTGGTGGGCTCGCTGATTGGCGCCCTCTTCATCCAGACGCTCACCACCATGCTGCAGATGCGAGGCGTCATCACCGAGCACACGCTCATCATCAAGGCCGTCGTGGCGCTCGGCGTCTGTTACATGCAGACGCCCTCGTTCGAGCGGGTGATGCGGCGCCTGCGTCCCGCGGAGGGCGGCGCGTGAACTTCCTGCGCAAGCACATCACGGTGGTGGCGGGGGTGCTGGCCTACGTGCTGCTCTACGCCATCGCGGCCATCCGGTACGACGGGTTCTTCTCGCTCCCGGTCTTCATCAACTTCCTGTCCAACAACGCGGTGCTCGGCATCGTCGCGGTGGGCATGACGTTCGTCATCCTCTCCGGCGGGATCGATCTGTCCGTCGGGGCCGTCATGTCCTTCTCCAGCGTGCTCATTGGGGTCCTGATCATGGACCACCACTGGAACGTGTTCGCCGCCATCGGGGCCGCGGTGCTGTGCGGGACGGTGCTCGGGGCGGTGATGGGGGCGGTGATCCACTCGACGGGGATCAAGCCGTTCATTGTCACGCTCGCGGGCATGTTCTTCGTGCGTGGCCTGGCGTTCATCATCCACCTGGAGTCGATCGCCATCTCGGATCCGCGCCACACGGCCATCGCGGTGACCCACCTGGGGCCGCTGCCGCTGACAGCGCTCCTGCTCCTGACGTTCGTGCTCGTGGGGTGGTACGTCGCGGTGCTCACGCCGTTCGGGCGCAACGTCTACGCGCTCGGAGGAGGGGAGGAAGCCTCGCTGCTCATGGGGCTTCCGGTGCGGCGCACGAAGATCGCCGTCTACGCGGTGAGCGGCTTCTGCGCGTCCTTCGGCGGGGCCGCGCTCACCTTCTATCTCTCCAGCGGTAGCCACCTGGAGGGCGTGGGCATGGAGCTGGATGCCATCGCCACGGTGGTGATTGGCGGCACGCTGCTGGCGGGCGGAGTGGGCTCGGTGATTGGGACGCTGGTCGGGGTGCTGATGCTGGGCCTCATCCTCACGTCAATCACCACCTACGAGGGCATGACGAGCTCGGGAATGACCCGAGTGGCCATTGGCGGGCTGCTGCTCATGTTCGTGCTGCTGCAGAAGGTGTTGATGCGGCGGTTCGTCGGGGTAGGGCGCGCGACGTAGCCTCTACCCCTCGTCAAATCCGATTCGGCGGGTTCGGCTTGGGGAGGATCGCGAAGGTGCCCTTCACGGGTGAGATGGGAGCCTCCTGTGGAATGGCTTCGTCCATGTCATCCTGGCGTGCGGCCCTGGCCATGGCACCCGCCAGGAGCGGGATGGCGTTGCCGGGGCCGTCATCCGTCAGCTCGACGGCGGTCAGGCCGACGAGCAGCGAGTAGGCCGCGCCTGAAGAAGCGCTGTGCTTGCTCGGATCCTTGTAGACCTTGAGCAGCGCCTCGCGGTGATAGGCCCACTCGTCCTTCTTCCTGAACCCACCCCGCATCATGTCCAGGAAGACCGTGGACACCTCGTCCTTGCGTGAGTTGTCCCGGACCGCTTCGTACCAGTCTCGCGCCCGGTCGAGAGAGGCTTGTCGCGGAGCACTCTCGCGCAGCGCATCCTTGAGGGCGGGCATCAGCGTCATGTCCTTCAGTTCCTTGACGGCCGGCTTCGTGGACGTCACATCGAGGCGGAACTCGGGCCAGAACGTGGAGTCGGAGCGGCCTTTGTTCATGCCTCGCCAGACATGCTCGGGCTCATGCGCGTCCGGGAAGCCCACGCTGCTGTCGAGGGCCGTCTGGCTGCCCATGTGATAGGGGCTCGTCAGGGGATGCGCCTTCGAGGTGACGTACGTGGCCGCGTCGAGCCCGGCGCCCGTGGACTCCACCAGGTCGCACCCGTGCACCATGTCCTTGGGGTTGTAGTAGTGGCGGATGTTCGAGGCGTCCGCGTGGAGGCTGAGGTAGTGCTGGGAGCTCCTCCCATGGCAGATGGGCGGAGCCGAGATCGCATAGCAGTACCTGTGCACCTCAGGTCCCTCAAATCCCAGCTTGAGCTTGAGCTCCCCGCACGTCAGGTCCAGGAAGGCGTTCTGCGCCAGCGCCCCGCCCAGGCTGTGCCCGGTGACGTAGATGGCTTGCAGCGGCCCTCCGGCGAGCGCGTAGTTGAACGCGGCCACCAGTGAGGTGACGCAGCTCATATAGGCCCTGTAGAAACCCACCGCCAGCGTCGAGCCCCCCATGTTGGGGACCTTCACGCCTTTCAGGTGGTTCATGTCGGTGACCCAGTCAGGGCTGCCCTTGCTCTTGACCTGGGCGCCCACCAGGGCTCGGGCCCCGTCGCCGCTCCGGCTCCCGCGGAACACGATGACCGCCACCTGCGCCGCGCGATCGTAGACGACCGCCCCGAGGTAGCTGGTCCAGCCCGACGTGGGATGGTTCAGGGTCATCCCGGTCTGCCCCTGGAAGTAACCGCACCGGAGCTGGCCGGCTCCGTTGAGGGTGAGCCCCTTGTCGACGGGCTCGCCCATCAAGTCGAAGCCCTGGGCGTGCTTGATCGCGAGGTCCAGGGGGCGGGGCTGGAACAGGATGTACTTGTCATCGATCCCACCCCGGTACACGACGCCCTTGTGAGGGTTGGGCGTCGTTCCCAGGAGATAGCGGACCGGATCGAACTTGCGGCGATCATCCCCCTTCGGGGTCTTCATCCGCTCGTGGATGTGCTCCATCACCCGCTCGCGAGCGGTCGCACGCAGGCTCACCTTGATGAAGCCCGGCCCCCAGGACTCGTAGAAGGGATCCATGGGGAACTCGCAGGACTGGGCGTACGCCTTATAGGCAAAGCGGCAGTACTCCAGGCAGTTGCGAGCCATCGCCATGGATGGACTCACGAGGCCGTAAGCGGACATCGGCGCTCTCCGCGAAGCTCCAGGAGTGGAGTGTTCGCAGCCTAACAGGCCGGAGATGTAGGCCGGAAAGGCTCACCCCTCGTCCGCGAGCCCGTACTCCTTGAGCTTGCGAGCGAGCGTGTTGCGGCCGATCTCCAGCGCCTTGGCCGCCGCCGTGCGGTTGCCTTTCACCGACTCCAGCACTCGCAGGATGTGGCGCCGCTCCACCTCCGCCAGCGGCAGCAGGCCCGTGGCTGTCGTGGGCGCCGCTGCCTCCGCGCCAGGGCCCGTGCCCGTGGCGGATGCAGGGGCCCGGTCCACCGTGGGCAGCGGCAGGTGCTCCTCGAGGATCTCTCCCTCGCAGAGCACCACCGCGCTCTCGATGCAGTTCTCCAGCTCGCGCACGTTGCCGGGCCAGCGGTACGTCCTCAGCCGCACCAGCGCGGCGGCGCTCAGCTGCGGCGGCTTCAGCCGGTGCCGCTTCGCCGCCGTCGCCACGAAGTGCCGCGCCAGCCGCTCGATGTCCTCGGCCCCGCGCTCCCGCAACGGCGGCAGCACCATCTCCACCACCTTGATGCGGTAGTAGAGATCCTCGCGGAACTTCCCCTCGGCCACCATCTTCGACAGATCGCGGTTCGTCGCCGCGACGATCCGCACGTCGATCTTGACAGTCTGCGTGCCGCCCACGCGCTCGAACTCGCGATCCTGCAACACTCGCAGCAGCTTGCCCTGCACCGGCAGCGGCAGCTCGCCGATCTCGTCGATGAACACCGTGCCGCTGTCGGCCGCCTCGAACTTGCCCGGCACCCGGTGGTCCGCCCCCGTGAAGGCTCCCTTCTCGTGGCCGAACAGCTCGTTCTCGATCAGCGTCGCCGGCAGCGCCGCGCAGTCCACCTTCACGAACGGCTTGTCTCGCCGCGGCCCGTTCACGTGGATGGCTCGGGCGAACAGCTCCTTGCCGCAGCCGCTCTCGCCGCGCAGCAGCACCGTCGCGTCCGTGGGCGCCGCCTTCTGCACCAGCCGGTAGATCGACTTGAGCTGCGGGGACTCGCCGATGATCCGGTTGAAGAAGTAGCCCACCGGCGCCTGTGGCTGATCCTTCGCTCGCTTCAGCTCCTGGTAGAGGCTGGTGCTCTGCAGCGCCGTGCCCACCTGCGCCGCGATCACCGTCAGCCGCTCCATGTCCTCTTCCGTGAAGCGATCTCCGCCTCGCCGGTTGAGCACCTGCAGCACGCCGTAGATCGCTCCCTCCGAGTCCCCCAACGGCACCGCCAGCAGGCTCGTGGTCTTGTAGCCCGTGAGCCGATCGATATCCGCGAAGAAGAGCCGCTCGCCGCGCGGGTCCGGCACGCTGACGGGCTCGCCCACCCTCGCCACGTGGCCCGCCACGCCCTGCCCGAGCTTCACCCGGATCTGCGACACCTCGGGCAGGTGCGCCGCACGCGAGAACAGCTCGCCGCGCGCCGGATCCAACAGCCAGAGCGTGCCGCGATCCGCCTGCATCGTCACCGCGATGCGGTCGACCAGCGTCTGGAGGAACGCGTCGAGATCCACCTCACGCCCGACGAGGCCTCCCACCGAGAGCAGTACCTGGCTGACGTCCGAGGGCTGGGGCATGGTGGGCAACGGCGGAAGAACGAACGCCGTGCCACCACCATAGCATTCGTAGAGCATCGCGCCGTCCCGTCCTTACGCGCCCACCGCCTGGCCCAGCACGAGGCGCTTGCCCTCGCGCGCCGGCTCGGTGGCGAAGAAGTGGTTGCGAGCCTCCTCGGCCATGTTCTCCACCAGATCGTCGTTGTGCGCCGGATCATGGTGGAACAGCAGCAGCCGGCGAGCGTCCACCGCCTGCGCCACCTGCGCCGCGTCCACCATCGTCGAGTGGCCCCAGCCCTTCTTGGGGATGCCGATCTTCCCGGTGTACTCGTCCGGCGTGTACTGCGCGTCCAGCACCAGCGCGTCCGCGCCCTCCATGTAGCGAGCCACCTCCGAGGTGAGGCTCTCGCGCGCCAGCTCCACGTCCGTGGCGTAGACGAAGGTGTGGCCGTCCGCCTCGACGCGGTAGGCGAGGCACCCCTGCGGGTGCGGCACGTCGATGGGCGTCACCTTGAACGGGCCCACTTCGATCGGCTTGCCGTGCAGCGCCGAGCCGAACGTCATCTTCGCGCGCAGGATGGACAGCGGCACCGGGAAGTTGGGCGGCTCCATCTGCTTGGACAGCACGCTCTGCAGCGCCTGATCCCCGTTGGCGCCCGGCCCGTAGAGCATCAGCTCCGTGGAGCCCAGGTACGCCGGCGTGAAGAAGGGGAAGCCCTGCACGTGATCCCAGTGCAGGTGCGAGAAGAACAGGGTGGCCTTCTGCGGAGGCCCCTCGCGCATCATGATCTCGCTCAGGGTGCGGATGCCCGTGCCTGCATCCAGGATGAGCCGGTGGCCCTGGCTGGTGAGCTCCACGCAGGCCGTGTTGCCGCCGATGCGCGAGCCCGACACCGCGATGCTGCCCCGAACACCGAAGAACCGGATTTCCATGATGCGCCTCCTCGAACTGGCCCACGGCCCAAGCAGCCGTGCTGACGTTTCCGTGTAAACCGCTGACGTCCTGGAGCAAGAGCAGGGATGATGCCAGAGGCCAAGCGCTCGGAATTACAGGAGAGCAGGGGAGGGTGGGCCGTATTGGTGCACCAGATTGGATCGCCCTGGATCAGGACGATCGCGCCATTCCGGAACATCCTGGCTGGCGAGGAAGTCAGCTTTCTTGACGGGCTGGGAATGGACAGCGCGAACCGGAATAAGCCCAACGTTGGAGGGTTCCGGGGCGCGCGCACTCGTGGGCAATCCACTTGTAACTCCTCAACAACTCCGTGGTTCTGCTCTGCGTGCTTCGCTATATGGCGCGCGAAGAAGCCTCCTTCGCACTGCGTACGACATCCCCGCTCATGTTCATCGCTCGCCCCTTCCTCGCCGCGCCGCTCTGTGCGTGGCTCGTGCTGAGTTCCCTGGAGGCTGGAGCGCAGCCCCCCGAGGCTGGAAAGGCCTCACCCGCGCCGGCGCAGGATTCGGAGCTTGGCGCGAGCCCCTTGGAGGAGGCCACGGGCGAGCCGCTCACCCTGGATCGCGCCGTGGGCCTCGCCGCCGAGCGCAACGAGACGGCCCAGGCGGCTCAGCGGCGCGCCGAGGCCGCGGAGGCGCGGGTGGCTCGGGCCCGGGCCTTCTTCTTTCCCGAGCTGACCCTGAGCAGCACCTACACCCGCCGCCTACGCGAGTCCGTGCGAGACGTCGGTAACGGCCAGACGGTGGTGATCCAGCGGCACAATGCCCTGTCCGCCACCGCCACCGCCCAGGCGACGGTGTTCGATGCGCGAGGCTTCCCCCTGTACCAGGCCGCCAAGCTGGCGGGGCAGGCGGCGGAGCTGGATGCGCGGGAGGCTCGCCGCCAGGTGGCCTTCGAGGCGGCGAACGCCTTCCTCTCCACGCTGAGCGCCCAGCAGGTGTTCGAGGCGGCCCGGCGGCGGCTCGACTTCGCGCGTCAAAGCCTGGAGGACGCGAAGGCTCGGGCGGGCGCTGGCCTGTCCAGCACCAATGATGTGACTCGCGCGGAGCTGGAGGTCTCCAACTCCGAGGTGCAGCTCGCCTCGGCCCGTGGCTCCGCGGACACGAGCCGCATCGAGCTGGGCTACCTGCTCGTCTCCCCCGTGCAGGGGCCGCTGACTTCTCCCGAGCCGATGTTGGCCGAGGCCGCCCGGCCGCCCGCGCAGTTCAACACGTTGGGCGAGGGAGCCGAGGGGCGCCGTTTGGATGTCCTCTCCGCGCAGCTCAAGGTGCAGGCCCAGCGATCGACCGCCCGGGAGCCCCTGGCCCGGCTGTTTCCCTCATTGGGCTTGCTCGGGCAGTACCGGCTCACCAACGAGGCGGGCCTCGCCGGCCATGCGGGGGATGGGTTTCTGGCCCTCAACCTTGTTTGGAACGTGTTCGACGGCGGCGAGCGGTACGCGGAGCGGCATGAGCAGGTGGCGCTGGCCCAGGCCCTGGAGCTGGAGGCCACGGCGCTGACTCGCCGGGTGAGCGTGGACATCCAGCGCGCTCAGGTGGAGCTGACCAATGCCCAGGCCGCCCTGCGGCAGAGCGAGCTGGCCGCCGCGCAGGCGCGAAGGAATGCGGAGGAGACAGGGATTCTCTACCGGCAAGGGCTGTCCACCGCGCTGGCGGTGGCGGATGCCTCGCTGAGCCTGTTCGAGGCGGAAGTGACGGCGGCCCGTGCGCGCTACACCCTGGGGCTGGCGCTGCTGGATCTTCGAGCCGCGGTGGGACTCGATCCTCTTGGGAAGGAGCCGTGATCGTGACACGAGGGATGGGATGGGTGGCTCTGGTGGCCGCGGTGCTGGCCATGGGGGTGGGGTGTGGCCGCAAGGAGGAGGGAGGCGCTGGGGGTGGAGGCGGTGGCGCTCCGGGCGGAGGCCCGCCTGCGGGCAAGGGCGGAGGAGGCGGTGGTGGCGGCCGGGGCCCGATGCAGTTCCCCGTGGAGGTGGCGCCCGTCGAGACCCAGGACGTGGAGTACGTGGTCAGCGCGGTGGGCTCCGTGGATGCCTTCGAGCGGGTGCAGATCACCGCGCGGGTGGCCGGAGTCGTGGAGCGCGTGAGCTTCACGGAGGGGCAGGCGGTGAAGAAGGGGGATGTGCTCGCGGAGATCGAGCCCACCCGCTACAGCCTGGCGGTGAACGCGGCGAAGGCGGCGCTGGAGAAGGCGCAGGCCTCGGCGGCGGACGCGCAGGCGGGGGCCCAGCGGCGCGCGGCGGTGAACGAGCAGCGCCCAGGCCTGTTGCCCGCGGAGGAGCTGGAGAGCTTCCAGACGAAGGCGCGCACCGCCGCGGCCGAGGTGAGCGCGGCGAAGGCGGCGCTGGATCAGGCGGAGCTGAACCTGCGTGACGCGTACGTGCGCGCGCCCATGGACGGGGTGCTGCAGACGCGCACGGTGCAGACGGGCCAGTACGCGCAGCCGGGCTATGTGCTGGCCACGCTGCTGCGCCGCGATCCGCTGCTGCTGCGCTTCCGTGTGCCGGAGGCGGACGTGGCGCGGATCAAGCCGGGGATGACGGCGCGCTTCACGGTGCGCTCGGACAGCCGCACCTACGGAGCGAAGATCACCTACGTGGCGGCCTCGGCGGACGATCAGAGCCGCATGGTGCCGGTGACGGCGGAGGTGGCCAAGGAGGGCGCCGAGGCGCTGCGGCCCGGAGCCTTCGCCACCGTGGCCGTGCCGGTGGCCACGTCCAAGGGCGCTCCCGTGGTGCCCCAGACGGCGGTGCGCCCCAGCGAGCGCGGCTTCCTGGCCTACGTGGTGGAGGGGGACAAGGCGCGTGAGCGGGTGCTCGAGCTCGGGCTGCGCACGGCGGATGGCCGGGTGGAGGTGCGCGAGGGAGTCAAGCCGGGCGAGCGCCTGGTGGTGCGCGGCGCCGAGGCGCTGAAGGACGGCGCGCCTGTCCGCGTGGCGGAAGGGGCCAAGCCCGCCTTCTCTGGCGAGCCGCGCCGGCAGACGGTGGGGGGCAGCGGCCCTGGCAACAGCGGTGCTGCTGACAACAGGGGTGGTAACGCCGGAGGCGCCGCGCAATGAGCATCACCGAGGCCTGCATCAGGAAGCCCGTCTTCGCGTGGATGCTGATGGCGGCCACCATCGTCTTTGGACTGGTGGCCGCGCAGCGCATCGGCATCAGCCAGTTCCCGGACGTGGACTTCCCCACCATCAACATCGCCGTCACCTGGGAGGGCGCGTCCCCCGAGGCGGTGGAGAGCGATCTCATCGAGCCCATCGAAGAGGCGGTGATGCAGGTGGAGGGCGTCAAGTCGCTGACCTCCACCGGGCGCCAGGGCAGCGCTTCGATCACCGTGGAGCTGGATCTGTCTCGCAACGTGGATCTGGCGCTGCAAGACGTGCAGACGAAGGTGAGCCAGGCCCAGCGCCAGCTCCCGAAGGACGTGGATCCGCCCGTCATCTCCAAGACGAACCCGGAGGATCAGCCGATCATGTGGATCGGCCTGTCCGGGCCGTTCGCGCCGCAGGTGTTGAGTGACTACGCCCGCTACCGCGTGAAGGAGAAGCTGCAGACGGTGGAGGGCGTGGGCGAGGTGACGCTGGGCGGGGCGCTCGATCGCAACGTGCGCATCTGGGTGGACGCCGACAAGCTGGACGCCAAGGGGCTCACCGTCACGGACATCATCAGCGCGCTGCAACGCGAGCACGTGGAATTGCCCGCCGGCCGCATCGAGACGGAGGGCCGCGAGGTCAACGTCCGCGTCATGGGCGAGGCGCTGGATCTGGAGACGCTGCGCAAGATCATCGTCCGCCAGACGGGCGAGGCGCCGGTGTACCTGTCCGACGTGGCGCTGGTGGAGGACGGCTTCGAGGACATGCGCCGCCTGTCGCGCGTGGACGGCAGCCCCGCTCAGGGCATGGGCATCCGCAAGCAGCGTGGCGCCAACGCGGTGGGCGTGGCCCAGGGCGTGCGCACCGTGCTGGCCCAGATCCAGAAGGAGCTGCCCGAGGGCATGGTGCTGGGCATCAACTTCGACTCCACCGGCTTCATCGAGGAGAGCGTCCACGACATTGAAGTGGAGCTGCTGCTGGCCTGCGCGCTGACGGCGCTGGTGTGCTGGATGTTCCTCGGCTCGTTCTCGAGCACGCTCAACGTGCTGCTGGCCATCCCCATGTCGCTGCTGGGCACGGTGGCGGTCATCTACTTCCTGGGCTTCACGCTCAACACCTTCACATTGCTCGGGTTGGCGCTCGCCGTAGGCATCGTGGTGGATGACGCCATCATGGTGCTGGAGAACATCTACCGGCACGCGGAGATGGGGAAGGATCGGGTGAGCGCGGCGCGCGAGGGCACCTCCGAGATCACCTTCGCGGCGCTGGCGGCCACGCTGGCCGTGGTGGCCATCTTCATGCCCGTCATCTTCATGCGGGGGATCATCGGCAAGTTCTTCCTGCAGTTCGGCGTCACCCTGTGCGTGGCGGTGCTGCTGTCCTACCTGGAGGCCATCACCCTGGCGCCGGCTCGGTGTGCGCAGCTGCTCCGGGCCGGGCGCGAGCACCGCGGGCGCGTGGGCGCGTGGGTGGACCGGAGCTTCGAGAAGCTGGAGCGCCTGTACGGGCGCGCGCTCGCCCAGGGGCTGAAGCGGCCCTGGTGGGTGCTGGCCGGCGCGCTGGGGATGATGGTGGCCTCGGGGTTCGCGTTCAAGGCGCTGTCGGCCGAGTTCGTCCCCTCGCAGGATCAGAGCCGGTTGATGATCCGCCTGCAGACGGCGGTGGGCAGCAGCATCGACGAGACGGATCGGCTCTTCAAGAAGGCGGAGGCGTTCGCCGCCAGCCGGCCCGAGGTGAACAAGGTCTTCTCGGTGATTGGCGGTGGCGGTGGCTCGGGGGTGAACTCGGGCAACCTGATGGTGACCCTGAAGCCGACCAACCAGCGCATGCCTCAGGCGCAGTTCCAGCAGGTGGTGCGCAAGGAGCTCAACTCGTACCCGGGCCTGCGCGCGGTGGTGCAGGACTTGTCGCAGGCCGGCTTCACCGCGCAGCGCGGCTTCCCGGTGGAGTTCAGCGTGCGCGGCTCGGACTGGGACAAGCTGGTGGATGCCAGCATGGAGCTGCGCGACAAGCTCCAGGCCAGCGGCAAGGTGGTGGACGTGGACACGGACTACCAGCTCGGCATGCCGGAGCTGCGCATCACCCCGGATCGGGCTCGCGCGGCGGACCTGGGCATCTCCATCGAGTCGGTGGCCACCACCATCAACTCCCTGGTGGGCGGCGTGCGCGTGGGCAAGTACAGCACCGGCGGGCGGCGCATCGACGTGCGGCTGCGGCTGCTGGCGGATCAGCGCTCGCGGCCGGAGGATCTCTCGCGGCTCAAGGTGCGCACCGCCAGCGGCGAGCTGGTGCCGCTCTCCTCGCTGGTGCAGCAGGAGGAGCGCCCGGCGCTGCAGGCCATCACCCGCCGCGAGCGCGAGCGCGCCATCAGCATCTTCGCCAACGTGGCCCCGGGCTCCAGCCAGGACGAGGCCATCGCCACCGTGGAGCGGCTGGCCAAGGAGCTGCCCGGAGGCACGCGCGTGGTGCTGGGCGGCGCCAGCGTGGCCTTCCGCGAGTCCATGAGCAGCCTGATCTTCGCGCTCTTCCTCGGGATTGGCGTGGCGTACATGGTGCTCGCCTCGCAGTTCAACTCGTTCCTGCACCCGGTGACGGTGCTCACCATCTTGCCGCTGTCGGTGGCGGGCGCCGCGTTCGCCCTGGGCGCCACGGGCACCACGCTCAACATCTTCAGCATGATCGGGCTGCTGCTGCTGATGGGGATCGTCAAGAAGAACTCGATCATCCTGGTGGACTACGCCCTGCAACAGCGCGAGCAGGGCGCCAACGCCGTGGAGGCCATGCTGCTCGCGGGCCCGGTGCGGCTGCGGCCCATCCTGATGACGTCCATCGCCACGATGATGGCGGCGGTGCCGGCGGCGCTGGCGCTGGGCGCGGGCAGCGAGACGCGTCAGCCCATGTCCATCGCGGTGCTGGGCGGCCTGTCCGTCTCCACCGTGCTGAGCCTGCTGGTGGTCCCTGCCTTCTATGTGGTGGCGGATCGCCTCAAGGCGCGGCTGGGCCGGGTGCTCTCCCGCAACCGGAAGCGAGCCGAGGACGAGGTGCGCCCCGCCGAGGGGTAGCCGTGCGCAGAGCGCAGGCGCAGGTGTGGAAGTTCTCCAGGGTGTGAGAGCGCGAGGCCCGCCCGCGGCCTGTGGCCGATACGCGGGTAGGGCGGTCTTCTGGGCGACGTTGAACGAAACTCACTTGGAGATCTACATGCGACGCACCCACATCCTGGCCTCCTTCCTCTTCACCCTCGCGCTGGGAGTTATCGGCTGCGGTGGGGAGAGCAAGGTCACCGTCAAGCTCACCGACGCCCCGGGCGACTACAAGCGCGCCGTCGTCACCATCTCCCAGGTGGAGCTGCTGGGCGAGGGTGAGAACAACAAGGTCGTCCTGCTCAACCAGGCGAAGACCACGGATCTGCTCACCCTGGCCAATGACACCGCGGATCTGGTGAAGGACGCCACCGTTCCGGCCGGCACCTACAGCGAGCTGCGCTTCGTCATCACCGGCGCGTATATCGAGGTGGAGGAGGCGGACGGCTCCACGAAGATCTACGCCTCGTCGCCCACCTACGAGGGCCTGCCCGCGGGCGCTCAGGTCGCGGGCGCTCTGCAGATGCCCAGCTACGGCCAGTCCGGCCTCAAGGTGAAGATCGCCAACCCCGTCGCCGTGGAGGGTGAGCAGAAGGTCATCCTCGTGGACTTCGACGTGGCGCAGAGCTTCGGCCGTCAGGCGGGCAACTCGGGCCAGTGGGTGATGAGCCCCGTCATCAAGGCCGCCGAGATCACCTTCAGCGGCACGGTGACGGTGACGCTGACCCAGGGCGCGGGCGTGTCGCTGCCGACCATCAACGACCAGCCGATCGCCCTGACCGACTTCAAGGCCACGCTCACCAACACCGGCAACACCACGGAGACGGTGGCCTTCACGGACGCCAACGGTGACGGCACCTTCGAGGCCCAGTTCAAGTTCCTCGTCCCCGGCGACTTCACGGCGGCCATCGTCGGGCCGGCCGGAGTAAGGTTCACCGTGAACCCGGCCAGCCCCGCGCCCGTGTCCGTGGGCTCCGGCAAGCAGGTGAGCGTGGCGTTCACACTGACTTCGGCGGCGCTTCAGTAGTCACGCATCTCCGAGGCCCTCCCACGGATTTTCGAGGGGCCCCTGGAGCGCGTTCCCAGTAAACATGAGATGTTGGCCCCGGGCCGGGCGCTTGCAACGCGCCGCCGGGGCTTTTCCTTTTTCAACGAGGGGCATATGCGTCACGCACTGATCTGGGGAGCGCTTCTCGCGGTGGGCCTGCTGGCGGCGCCGCGAGCCGAGGCCTGCGGCGGCTTCTTCTGCTCGCAGATCCCCATTGATCAATCGGGCGAGCGCATCGTCTTCGGGGTGCATGACGGCGCCGTCGAGGCGCACATCCAGATCCAGTACCAGGGCGCCGCGCAGAAGTTCTCCTGGGTGGTGCCCATGCCGGCGTTGCCCACCTTGAGCGTCGGCTCTCCGCTCATCTTCGCGTTCCTGGACGGCCGGACGCAGCCGACCTTCCAGCTGCAGTGGGACAACTCCTGTGGGGGGTACGGCGGAGGCGCCGAGTATGACTCCGCCGGTGGCCCGGTTCCTCCCTCCGCGCCCTCGCCGGAGGACGGCGGCGTGACGGTGGTGTCCCAGTCCGAGGTGGGGCCGTACGACGCGGCGATCCTCCAGGCGGACGACGCCGCGGCGCTGCGCACCTGGCTGGTGGACAACGGGTACGATCTCACGGCGCAGGGCGCGCAGGCGCTCGAGCCGTACGTGGGCAAGGGCAACTACTTCGTGGCGCTCAAGCTCCAGCAGGACAAGCAGGTGGGGGACTTGCGGCCCATCGTCCTGCGCTTCGTCGGCGTGCGGCCCTGCATCCCCATCAAGCTCACGGCGATCGCCGCGCGGCCGGACATGCCCATCACCGCGTACGTGCTGTCCAACCGGCGCGCCATCCCGACGAACTACCGGCACGTGCTCATCAACCCCACGCGCGTCGACTGGCTGCGCTATGGGGCCAACTACAAGGACGTGGCCACCGCGGCGGTGGACGAGGCGGGAGGGCACGCGTTCCTCACCGAGTTCGCGGGCGCCGCGGGGCCCATCGCCGATAACTTCGCCACGTTCCTGCCGAACTACAACACCGCGGCGCTCTCGCAGAGGACGCACCCGGTGGACTTCGCGCAGGAGCTGCTCTCGCAGGGCTTCTCGCGCGAGCCCTCCATCCAGGGGCTGCTGCGCAAGTACATCCCCGAGCCGCCGAGCCTCGTCCAGCAGGGCGTCTCCGAGCCCATGTTCTACAACTCCATCTGGCAGTACCGGAGCGCCATCGACTCGGATCCGAACCGCGCGCCCTTCAACGTCACGGGCTTCGTGCAGGAGATCCAGGACACCATCATCACTCCCAACCAGAAGTCGCTGGAGCTGCTGAAGTCCCAGCCGTACCTCACCCGTCTGTTCACGACGATGTCGGCGGACGAGATGACGGTGGACCCGGACTTCGACTTCAACTCGGACGCGCCGGAGGTCTCCAACCTCTACACCGCGAAGGCCTCGTTCGACTCGTGCGACAACGACTTCTCCAAGCGCAAGGTGCGCATCGAGCTGCCGGATGGGCGCTACTGGTACACCCACTACAACGACGGCCCCTTCAGCCAGGGGCCCGCCGCGCTGCGCGTCGAACAGTGGGCGGACACCGGGCCGGCCACGGTCCTCCAGGACAACAGCGCGCAGGTGAACCAGGTGCTGGCGACCAGCGGTGGCGGGGTGGGCAGCAGCTGCGGGTGCTCCTCCACGGAGGCGGGCTCGGCGGCGCTGCTGTCACTGCTCGCGGTGCTCTGGAGCGTGCGCCGCCGCCGCGCGAGCTGAGCCGCGGACAGGCCCGGCGGGCGCGCTACTTCGCGGGAGCCGGCAGGTAGGGCTTGAGCTGCTCCTCCAGCGCCTTCTTGTCGGTGAACATGACGGAGACGCCCGCGCGGGTGTTGCCCTGGGGCAGGGTGATGTGCACCACCGAGGACTCCTGCTCCACCGTCTCGTTGGCGAAGTCCAGGCAGAAGGAGACGATCACCTTGTCCTGGATGCGCAGCGGCTTCTCCGTGAGGATGAACGTGCCGCCCATGCGCAGCTCTCGCTCGTAGGCCGTCTTGAGCTGCTCGACGGTGGAGAAGTGCACCTCGAAGGTGGTGGTGTCCTTGTTGACGATGTCGGCCACCACCTCGCCCGGGTAGAGGAAGCGCACGCCAAAGCCGCCCGGGTCCATCTGCCGCAGCTCCGCGGGCACCTTCCGGTGCCGCTGCACGATCCCCTCGAACAGCACGAAGTTCTTCGGATCCAGCTGCACCTGTAGGTGCACCCGCGTGTCCAGCGGCACCAGATCCCGCGTGAGGATGAAGGCGCCGCCCTTGGAGATGTCCCCCGTGAGGCCTGACTTCGACAGATCAGTGGTGCCGAACCGGACCGTGTAGCGCTTCTTGAATCTCCGGTGCTGCCGCTTCTCCGCCATCGGGTACCTCCCAGGGGGTCCTGGAGCCTGCCCCCCTGTCCTACCTCAAGTCTGCCATGGCCGAACATTTTCGGCGCAACCAGCCTGGTAGGACCGCGAGGAGAACCCGAGCCCCAGGCACGCACTCGGAGCGTGGCCTGGGGCTGGCCTGGGCGGCTACTTCAGGAAGGCCTGGACCTTGTCCGCGTCCTCCTCGCCGTCGGGGCCGACGATGACGCTCTTGCCCTTGGCCACCAGCACCACCACGCGGTCGCCCAGCGCGAGGGCGGCCTTCAGCTCGGGCCGGGCCTGGAGCAGCTCGAAGTAGGCCTTGGACATGAACTTCACCTTGAGTTGCTTGCCCGGGTTGGTGAGCGCCTCGGAGTCAATCCAGCCCCCGTCCCGGAAGAGGAACGTGCGGCCCGCGGCCACGCGCACCGGCTCGTTGGCGGACGGCCCGCGCTCCTGCTCCTTCATCTTCTTCGTCGCGCGGGAGACGGCCACGGCGCTCTTGCCCTCGGCCATGGACATGGACTCGGCCGGAGCGGGCGCGGGGGCGGCGGGGGCCATGGCGCCGCCCGAGCTGGCTCCCGCGCGTGCGCCCTTGGCGCTGCCAAACATGTCGTTGAAGTCATCCCCATCCGAGGCCTTCTCCTCCGGGGCGGGCATGCTCCGGGGCTCGGACCGGGGCGCCGGGCGATCCGCCCACGGACGCATGGGCGGAGGCGGAGGCGGCATGTTGTTGTTGGCCACCATCGGGGTGTCCTCGACCACCAGATAGCTGGTGTAGGGCGTGACGATGCCGAACTTCTTGCCCAGCGAGATCACCTCGTCGCGCAGCTCGGGACGCTCGCCGCGCAGGCGGATCTCCTCCAGCAGGAAGCCCACCTTGCGGATGGCCCACAGCCGGGGGATGAAGTCGTCGCGCGTGGCCTCGCGAGGCGCCGTGGTGCCGTAGTCGAACGTGCGCTTGTCGCTGTTCACGTAGCCGGTGAGGACCACCTTGGCGTCCCCGGGCTTGCGGTAGCGGCCCATGACCACCACCTGCGTGCCCTTGAAGAGGTCCGGCAGCTTGCGCGGGTAGAGATCGTACGCGTCGATGGAGGACAGATCGACGGACAGATCCGCGAGCACCGGGTTGCTCACCTTGTCGTAGAAGCTGGAGACCTTGGTCTCGAACTCCTTGCCGTCGCGGACGAAGTCCGAGGTGCCGTTGCCCTCGGCCGAGAGCCGATCCAGCAGGCGCGCGTTGAGATCCTCGCCGACGCCGAAGGTGAACACGCGCGTCTTGGCCTTGCGGCTGCTCTTGGCGTGCTGGGCGATGACGCCCTCGTCCGTCTCGCCGATGGTGGGCTGGCCATCGGTGATGAAGAGGAGCAGGTGCGGCGAGGAGGACTGGCCGTCATTGTCCTGGAGGCCGCGCACCAGCGCCTCGTCGATGGCCGTGCCGCCGATGGCGTCCATCTGCTCCACGAAGGAGACGGCCTTCTGGATGTTCTCCTTGTTGGCGGGCTTGAGCCCGGTGAAGAGGGGCTCCACGTCCGTGGAGAAGCGCACCACGTTGAAGGTGTCCTGGGGGTTGAGCCGGGTGACGCAGTACTTGAGCGCGTCCTTGGCGATCTTCATGCGCTCGCCCTGCATGGAGCCCGAGGTGTCGATGACGAAGGTGACGCGCTTGCCGCCGATCTCGTTGGGGCTGACCTCCGTCTTGGGAGCGATCAGTGCGACGAAGTAGCCGGGCTCGTCCCCCTGCTTGTAGGTGAGCAGCGACAGCCCCACCGCCTTGTCCGAGACGGAGAAGTAGAGATCCAGATCCTTGGAGAGATCCGCGCCGCCCACCTGCTCCAGGCCGACGATGGCGTTGGACTCGCCGTGGCGGGACACATCCACCTGGTGGGTGGGCGAGTAGATGCTGCGCAGCGGCGTCTTGGTGTTCACCTTGGCGCTGAAGGTGAAGTCGTGGCTGGCCGCGCCGCCCACCACGCGCCAGTCCGCGGGCTGGCCCTTGGTGGTGGCGCCGAGCGGGTAGTGGTAGCGGTAGAGCCCGCTGGAGTAGTCCAGCACCTGGCTGAAGGCGAGCTCCACCTTCTGCTCGCCGCGGGCGGGCACCGGGAAGACACGGACGCGGAACACATCCGAGTCCACGTACTCGAGCAGGCCGGGGTCCTGGAGCCGCCGGACGATGCCCTCGTAGATGTTGGTGGCCTTGTCCTTCTCGAGGATCTCGCCCTTGGTCTTCTTGCCGTTGACCCAGAGGTAGAACTCGGAGAGCGCGGCGCCCTTGGGGAGCGGGAAGATGTAGTGCGCTTCGAGCTGCGAGGGTCCGTCGTTCTGGAACGTCTGCTCGACGCGGGTGACGGCGGTGCCGTCCTGGATGTCCACGCTGACGCGCTGGCTCTTGATGGCCAGGGGCCGGGCGTTGGGGGTGGTGGGAAGGAGCATGCCCTGGGCCGATGCGAGCAGAGGCATCAGGAAGGCGGTGAGCAGCAGCAGGCGTCGTGGGGCGTACACGGTGGGTCTCTCTCCTCTGGAAGCCGAGGACTTCTACAACGCACGGGCTTTCGGCTCGGTCTACCTACATCAGCACGCGTCCGTCACGATACTCTGGTAGGCGGGTTCCGGGGGCATCCCGGGGGCCAGGCGCATCTCGTCCGAGATGGAGATCCAGGATGATTTCTGGGGGAGTCAGGGGACGGCTGCCTCTATGGCGGTTCGCGGCCATCCTTCTTATCGCCGCAGTGCAGCGTGGATGCGCCCATGGGGGCAGTGCTGTCATCGGGCGCATCACTCCGATGCACTTCCGGTTCAAGACGGTCGTCCCGGTGGATGCCAGCGAGGTACAGCCCGATGGGTGGAGGGCTGTCTGCATCCATGCCCGGATCACAGAGGGGGATTCGGGCTCCACCGACCTCTGTAAGTTCGAGGTGGGCCTGCCGATTCGGAACACCCAACAGCGAGAGGTCTCCCTGGAAGTGGCCCAGTATGTGGCGGCGTCCATTGCCAACGAGGCAGCGGATCAAGTTCTGTCGAAGGCTCAGCCTGGAGAGATGATCGCCATCCTGTGTCGCAGGTTCAAGGTGGAGTACCAGCAGAGGCTCTGGGAGAGTGTCGCGGGGGCTCGCGTCTCGGAGTGCCAGACCCGGGGCATCGAGACCGTCTATTTCGACATTCCCGCGAGGAGCCGTGCGAATGAGTGAGTTGACGCGGGAGTCCCTGGTTGGAATCGCACGCCAATTCTACCCGGCAGGCTATCCCGTGGAGCAGGATGATCTGAGCGAGCCGGTACCCGCTTACCAGCGCACGCCCGAGCACGAGCGGTTCATGGTGGCCTGGGAGAAGGCGCTGGCGTGGCCCGAGTGGAAGAAGCTCATGAAGGAACTTCCACGCGCCTTCCCGGAGTTGGGCGTCGGTGGTGGAACTCAACCCTTCGTCTCTGCCTGCATGCGGTGCTTTGTATATCGCGTGGAGCCGATGCCAGGAGGGGAGCGGTTCGCAACTCGCATCGCCGCTGCGGTTAGCGTCCTCGCGCCTGTCTATGTCGTTTATGTCACGACGCAGATCTGGCACCCGACCTACACCACCTACGGCAAGCCGGGCGGAATCCACCCATCAGGCGATGAGTCCTCTCGCCTCTATCACTTCTCCCCGCCCCAGCTCACGTTTGAGCCACCTAGCGCGGTCAAGCCCGAGGCGGACACCCTGGCGCGCTTGATGGAAGACGTGCTCGGCTATCGGCGCTTCCCCTTGGCGCTTGCAGGCAAGCCTCTTCCGGATCTTCGTGTGGGCTTCCTGAACGGGGAAGGGCCTCCTACGCTCTTGGATGCACTCTTCTCCGACAACCTCGCTCATCTCCCTTGATTTGGCGGAGTGCACCTGAGGGAACCCTGAGCGTCTACGTCAGCGTCCGTCCTTCGCCACCCCTTGGTTTCCGGGCTCGGGAGCGTCCCGGATCTCCATCCGCATCTCGTCGGAGGTGGCTCGGAGTTCCGGAGCGTACATGGCTTCCACTCGGGCGGGCAGGGCGTGGAAGCGGCCCGGGGCCTCGGCTCGCAGCTCGTACGAGAGCTTCGTCACTCCCACGGGGATGTGGGACAGGAAGAAGGCCACGCGGTCATTGCGCAGCTCCACATGGGCGCACTTGAAGTCGCAGATCTCCGGGCCGCTCTGCTGCGCCACGGCCTCGAAGCCCGCGGGCTTGAGATCCTCGAGCATGAGGAACTCGACGGCCTTGTTCGCCTTCACCTCCAGGTCCACACGCACGCGCACGCCGGACTCCACGGGCATGCCGTACTCGGTGCTGGCGCTCATTCGCTCGGAGGCCGCAGAGGGTCGGCCGAGCAGCGTGTACGTGCGCGCCACCTTCACGTCTCCGCCAATACCCTTCACGTTCTCGTCGCGGTTGTACACGTCGAAGGTCGCCGCGTAGTACCCGGTCACCGGGGCACTGTCGCGCTTGAGGACCACGGTGTTCTCCCCGGGCCGGAACGCCGCGTCCGTCAGCACCACCGGGCCGGACAGATCCATGCCCCCGGCGCTGAAGCGCACGCGCGCCGCCTCGCGCCCGTTCACCTCGACGATGAGGGAGC
>NZ_JBJMQP010000198.1:0-1765 GCF_045802625.1 Hyalangium sp.
CGAGCGGGGTCAACGCGATCGTGGTGGGCATCGCCAGCACCCACGGCCACAGCCGCAGCATCGGCTCCAGCTCGCCCGACGCCTTCGGCCCGTACACGGCCTCCCCCGGAGGCCCGGGCCCGCTGAACGCCGCCACCGCCCGGGCCGCCAACCGCACGAGCCGGTGGTAGCCCGCACCCGCCCCCGGCCATGCTTGTGCCTCGGTCCGCAGCGGCCCCGGTGGCGACAGCAGCGCCACCCGCTCGAGCACCGGTGCCGCCTCGGGTACCGCGAACGTATCCTGCCCGGCGGCCGACGCCTGCTCCGCCCGTCGTCGCAGGCGCCCGAGCGTCTCGGCCCCAAACGCGCGCTCCACCGCGGGGGTCATCCTGGCTCACCCTGGGTTAGCCGGGGTCACGGCCGATTCTCCCGAGCGCGTTGAGGACACCGCCCCCGAACGAAACACCAACAGTGATCTCGTCGCGAGATGGCCCTGTCGCAGAATGGCGGAGTGACAGATAGAACGCCGTGCTGGCAAGCCAGGGGGCGCGAACGTGCACGACGCCATAACCTATCGTCGCGGCCACAACGGCTCCGGCCTCATCCGCCCTCCTCCAAGCATAGCCGCCGGCGAGGGTGGCGAGTGCCCCAACATCACCATCGGACAGTACACCGCCCAGCCCACCTGTCAGCTCGGCCGAAGCGAAGTTGGAGGTTCGAAATTCGATGGTCGGCCCTGCCCCGACGTCCCCACCCCACACCATTTCGAGACGGGGTGCGACTTCGAGGAGTGCGCCCCGGGCACGCCCGGGAGGACTACCGGCGCCGCCCCCGACGTTCAACTGTCCGCCAATGGCCGGTCGCGAGGTCGCACCGACTTTCCCCGGGGCGCTCCAGACGAGCAGCCAAGTCGTTGCCAGGGAAGCGCGCTTCAGCCAGCTCACCGTGCCCTCGTCATCATCCCTCGGCGCGCCGCAGCTACCCGCGCCACCCGGGCACGTCACTCGGGCTGTTGAACACGGCGAGGCCGCGCTTGCGGCCTACATGCACCACCAGGTCCGCACCGGCAGACGAGCCACCGTCGGTACGACAAGAGGCCCCATCCCCGGATACCACTCGGGCTGCGGCTCGACCGCGAGGTCCAACTCGAGCCCCGACGCACAGAGGCCGTGCTGCAACGGAGCCTGCGCCGAGGCACAAGCCATCACCGAGGCGAGCACGACAACCCAGCACGCATCGCTTCTCGTGTGTCCGGCTAACGTCTTGGGGTTCAGGTGCGAGCGCCCCCCGACCGCAGAGAGGAAGGGCGATCGTCAGCTGCAACGCCATGGTAGCCAGTTCCCCCAGAAGCGCTACGGTTTCACCGTGCTCCTCCAGTCGGTCGCGATCTCCTCAGAACAAATCTCGTTGCATAGGCCGATGCAACCAGCACAGATGTGGTGACGAGTTCGGCCATCAAACATCATCTCGGACTCCGAATCGGATCGTCCGCAGAAGCTGCACTTGGAGCCGCGCGGCGGTGCGGAGGACTTAGCACCTGCCTTCGCGCTGGTGTTTCGCGTCTCGTGAATCCGCACCGGATCAAGCCCGGCGTCCACCGCGATTTGAAAACGTTCCGCAGCGCACGAGTCACAGATGAATACCATCGGCCCAGAGACAAGTTTCCGGACGGCGGTGCGTTTCTTTTCGCAGAACGCACATGTGAAGTCCTCCATGGCACCTCCTCGAATCTGTCCAACGTTACGATAGCGGCGTTCAGCTGCGGGCGCCAGAGGGAGGCGCGAAG
>NZ_JBJMQP010000199.1:0-9602 GCF_045802625.1 Hyalangium sp.
CCGCCTACCGTCAACAGCCTCATCGCCCAGCCCACCGAGGTCGCCTCCGGTGGCACCGTGACGCTCATGCTCGAGGCCTCCGACCCGGAGGGCAATGAGCTCACCTATACCTGGAAGCAGGAGCCCGCCTCGCCCGCAGGCGCCTTCTCCTCTACGCGCTCGCCCGTGTGGACCGCGCCCCAGGTCACCACCGACACGTTCTTCGTCCTCGGTGTCACCGTCGCCGATGGCAAGGGCGGCACCGACAGCGGCTCCGTCACCGTGAAGGTGCTCGCCCCTGCTCCCGCCAACCATGCCCCCGTCCTCGGTGCCGGGCCCACCGCCTCGCCGGACTCCGTGGCGAGCGCCTCGCCCGTCGAGCTCTCCGTCACCGCGACGGATGCCGACGATGACGTGCTCACCTATGCGTGGACGCAGGAGCCCGCCTCGCCCGCCGGCACCTTCAACGACGCCTCCTCCCGCACGCCCACCTGGGTGGCCCCCACCGTCACCAGCACTCAGCACTTCAACCTCCGCGTCACCGTCTCCGACGGCAAGGGCGGCTCCGTGCAGGGGGGAATCGCCGTCACGGTGAATCCGGCCACTCCCGCCAACGCGTCCCCCGTCATCAGCGAGGGCCCCACCGCTTCGCCCGCCTCGCTCAAGAGCCTGGAGCAGACGCAGCTCTCCGTCACCGCCACCGACGCGGAGAATGACTCGCTCACCTATACGTGGATGCAGGAGCCCGCCTCGCCCGCCGGCACCTTCAGCAATGACGCCGCGCGCCTGACGAAGTGGACGGCGCCCACCGTGGGCAGCACCCGCAGCTTCACCCTCAAGGCCGTCATCTCCGATGGCCACGGCGGCAGCGTGCAGGGCCAGGTGGACGTCACCGTAGCGCCCCTGCCCACCAACCATGCGCCCGTCGTCACCGAGGGCCCGTCCGCCACCCCCGTGTCCCTCCAGAGCGCGCAGCAGACGCAGCTGAGCGTCACCGCCTCGGACGAGGACGGCGACACGCTCACCTACGCGTGGACGCAGGACCCGGCCTCGCCGGCGGGCACCTTCAGCGAGGCCTCGGCCCGCACGCCCACCTGGACGGCGCCCACCGTGAGCAGCGCGCGGTCCTTCCTCCTCAAGGTCACGATCTCCGATGGCCGGGGCGGCTCCATCCAGGGCCAGGTACAGGTGGATGTGGCGCCCCCTCCGCCCCCCAACCATGCGCCCGTCATCAGCGCGGGCCCGGCCGCCTCGCCCGAGTCGGTGGTGGGCCCATCGCCCGTGCAGCTGGGGGTCACCGCCACGGATGAGGACGGAGACACGCTCACCTATGCGTGGACGCAGGAGCCCGCCTCGCCCGCGGGCTCCTTCAGCAGCGCCTCCGTGCGCGACCCCACCTGGACGGCGCCCACCGTGGCCAGCTCGCAGACCTTCACCCTCAAGGTGACCGTCTCGGATGGCAAGGGCGGCAGCGTGCAGGGCCAGGTGTCCGTCACCGTGGCGCCGCCCGTGCCCGCCAACCGCGCGCCCGCCATCACCGAGGGCCCCTCGGCCTCGCCTGGCTCGCTCAAGAGCACCGAGCAGACCCAGCTCGGTGTCACCGCCACGGACGAGGACGGGGACACGCTCACCTATACGTGGACGCAGGACCCGGCCTCGCCCGCGGGCTCCTTCAGCGACAGCGCCACGCGCACGCCCACCTGGACGGCGCCCACCGTGAGCACCTCGCAGACCTTCGTCCTCAAGGTGATTGTCTCCGACGGCCGGGGTGGCACCGCGCACGGCCAGGTGTCCGTCACCGTGGCGCCGCTCGTGCCGCCCAATCAGGCCCCCGCCATGACCGAGGGCCCGGCCGCCTCGCCGACGTCGCTCCAGAGTGGTGCCTCCACCCAGCTCAGCGTCACCGCCACGGATGCCGACGGAGACACGCTCACCTATGCGTGGACGCAGGAGCCCGCCTCGCCCGCGGGCTCCTTCAGTGACACCGCCGCGCGCACGCCCACGTGGAAGGCGCCCACGGTGAACAGCCCGCAGACGTTCACCCTCGTGGTGACCGTCTCCGATGGCAAGGGCGGCAGCGTGCAGGGCACGGTGGACGTCACCGTGAACCCCATTCCTCCCAACCGGGCCCCGACGATTACGGCGGGTCCCACGGCGTCTCCCTCTCCCGTGCCGGAGCAGCAATCCGTCTCCCTCTCCGTCACCGCCGCCGACGAGGACAATGACACGCTCACCTATGCCTGGGCGCAGGTGTCGCCCGCCTCTCCGCAGGGCGCCTTCAGCAGCACCTCCGTGCGCGACCCCACCTGGACGGCGCCGGATGTGAATGCCGACACCATCTACACCCTGCGCGTCACCATCACGGACGGCCAGGGCGGCAGCGTGCAGGGCACCGTGGACATCACCGTGCAGAAGGTGAACCGCGCCCCCAACGTGGGTGCCACCCTTTCCGCGCCCACCACGCTGCTGGCGGGGGACACCGGCACCTTCTCCATCACCGCGAGCGACCCGGATGGCGACACCCTCACCTACTCCTGGTCGCAGACGGCACCCGCCACCCAGGGCACCTTCGTGGGCGGCAGCACCGCGTCCAGTGCGCAGTGGTTCTCGCCGAGCATCGGCACGCAGACGTCCTTCACCCTCTCCGTGAGCGTCACGGATGGGCAGAGCACGCCGGTGGTCCGCACCGTCACCTTGCCCGTCACCGTCCCGCACTACGCCGCGGACATCCAGACCATCTGGAACGCGGTGCCCTGCACGGGCTGCCACGGGACGAGCGCAGGCCTCAGCCTCGCGGCGGCCAGCAGCTACACCAACCTGGTGAACGCCAACACCGTCAACGCCTTGTGCAGCACGCTCAAGCGCGTGTCGCCGGGGGACCCGGACAACTCGACGCTCGTGCGCAAGCTGGAGGGCACCACGTGCGGCAACCGCATGCCGCGCAACAACCCGACGCACTTCGACACGCGGCCGGGCCAGCTCATCCGCATCCGCTCCTGGATTCTCGGGGGCGCCAGCAACGATTGAGTGACACCGCGGGTTGAATCCCGCCGGGGACACACAAACCGGGGCCGGAAGCCGCTGAGCGATCAGGGGCTTCCGGCCTCGGTGTCTTCCGGAGCTCAGGGGGTGTAGACCATGGCTTCAACCATGATTTCTCGAGGCATGTCGTGCGGCGCGGCGAGACACGGGCGCGACTTGCAGGCGGCGGGACGATTACGCCAAACGATGAATGACCATTCGAGCTTCGCCATCCCAGGACAGGACGGCTGAATCGAATGCAGAGGGGACCGCGTGCGACTCGTAGACCTCCTTCTCCAAGAACACCATGGACTCGGTCGAGAACAAATATTGTTCCTGCGCCACTCAAACAACATGGTGGCCCGACTCTTACGGTGCGACGCAACCATAAGGGAGTACACGGCGATTCAACCTGTTGGGAACAGGTACGACTTCTTCCACCCAGACAAACCCCGAGCCGAGTACGTCGTGGCCATCGTCGAAGACCAGGTACATGCGGTCTACAGGGTGACAGGGGTCGAGAATGAAGGTCTCAATACCGCCATTGGTTCTCCGGAGTACCGGCGCTTCAATCAAGCGAGGTTCAGGCGCCCCGTTCGCTGTCGCCGGTATGCTTTGACCGAGGTCGAAAGCGGGTGTGTCGGCGTGCGCGTCTCTGGCTGGGACGGAAGCCGAACGCGCACCCCGGTGCAGCGCTCCGATGATGGTTTTTTCGATGAAATCGAGGTGAACGCCGAACCTGTACCGCAAGCGGCAGTGCCGAGTCCGGTTGCCGACTGGGAGTGGGCTGAGGGGACGCTGAAGATGCGGGCTCACCTGAGTAAGGAGAGGGCAGCGGGACTATCGGACGCGAAAAAGGCGCAGTTCATCCAGCAGCATGGCCGTCTCTTCTGTGAACGCTGCTCGGTGGACCCCGTGAAGGTCTATGGAATCAAGGCTGCCGAGGCCTGCATTGAGGTGCACCATCGGGCGACACAGGTCAGTCAGATGCGGCCCGGGCACAGGACGAGGCTCAGCGACCTCCAGTGCCTCTGTGCCAATTGCCATCGAATCACACACCGGCAACTACGCGGCGCAGGGTAGGCCTGCCGCGCGTCCTCGGGACCTGGCGCGGGGAGAGCCTCTGCCTCACCACCCACAGGTTCGCATGAGCCTACGGGAGCGCGTCCAGCTCGATGCGGACCTCTTCGGTCCGCTCCTTCAAATCCCGGCAGAGGGCCACGAGCTGCTGGCCCTTCCACCCGATGTCGTCCACGACCCAGAAAGTGCCTTCGCTCGCCGCCCGTTCCGCCACCTTGCGTCCGGCGGACAAGTCGTAGACCTTGATGATGGGCCTCTCCGCGAAGACCGTGGGAAAGGTGGCGAGATACCGGTTCGAGGGCGACTGCACCATCCCCGAGCCCAGCACCTCGAGCAGGGTCTTGCCCTCCGTGCTGTAGAGCTTCGCGCTGGTGGCGTCGCTCCCCGCGCTCCAGGTCAGCAGGATGCGATTGCCCACGGTCCACTCGACACGGGCGTTCGTCGAGGACACCACGACGGACTTGTCGGGGGTGATGCGGGTGAGCCGCCGCTTGCTGGCCGCCTCGTAGACCTCGATGTTCCGGACCCTGTCGTCACTGTGCACGAGCAGGGCGAAGTGTCCATCGGGCGAAAGAACGGATCCGGGGATTCCGGCGGCCTCCTTGGGGCGCGAGTTGGAAGTGGGCTCCGCGCCCGCATTGGAGGCGACCTCGGGCCCAGCGTCCTGCTCGCGCACTGGACCCTCCGAGGTCATGGGCCTGCTGCTCTCGACAAGCGGGGGCGTCCGAAGCTCCGTGGGGGGCTTGCGCTCCTCACACCCCCACAGCACCACCAACAATACGAGCCCTGTGCGCCACCTCCAGGCGTGCCCCATGGTCCTGCTCCTAGTAAACGACGCCGACGTAGAAGAGGAAGTCGGTCTGGTCGATGCCCGGCAAGGTCAGCTCGGCATAGTTCTCCTTCAACATGCCGCTCTTCTTCATCTTCGCCACTTCAGAGTCACTGTTCCCGCGCGCCCAGACGGGAAAGGCGCGGTTGGTCGCTGTTCCCAATGTGCGAGCGTAATAGTCGTCCTGGTTTTTGAAGGGGTCCAGGGCGGTTGGGCTGACCCAGTGGGTGGCCCCCCGGGTCGGATCGTTCTTCGCGGTCGCCTTGTCACTGAGCCGCTGCCGGGCGGCGTTCAGACTGGGCGCGAAGTTTTGCAGAAAGCTCAAGCGCTGGCCGTCCGTCAGGTTGTTCCAGCGCTGCAGCAGCGGGACATAATGGCTGATCTCCGCCTTGTTCTTTGGCTCGCGCATGACCCCCTTCGTGCGATTGAGCCAGGCGTAGGCGACCGCCAGTTTGGCGGCACGGTTCTTCGTTCCCGCTTCGTTGAAGATGATGTTGGCCAGGTTGAGCAAGTTCTGGCCATGTGCCTTGCCAAAGGACAGCTCGGTGAGGAGGGAGGAGTGCACGGCGCTGAGCTCCTCGAGCCGGCGGTTGAAGTCGCTCACCGCCTTTTCACTCCAGGCCCACTTCTTCTTCAGATACTCGGCCTTCCGCTGCTCGATGGCCTTCTGGTACTGCTTCATCTGCCCATCGAGCCACTTCAAGACGAGCGACTGGAAGTCATCCACGGGTTCCTCCCCCCCTTGCTCAGGGATGACCCGTAATCTAGCCCAGGAACTGGCCGCCTTCGCCCACCTCGTTGCGGAACTCCCCGGACTCACTCCACCATCAGCTCGGCCACCAGCTCGCTCGCGGCCATGCGGCGCACCGTCTCGGGCGAGAGCTGCTGCCAGCGCAAGGAGTACCCCTGGCTGCCGGCCGCCGGGGCCGGGAGATCGTCCCGCTGCAGTGCCAGGAACACCGGACCGAGCCCCTCGGGAACGCTCTCGAGCTTCGTGTCGAACGGACCTCGCTCGAGGAGGCGGCGGTAGAAGGCGAGCACCGTCTCATCGCTCGCGCGACGGTAAAGGAAGGCGCGCCCATCCCTCCCCCGCACGTACACCTGGGTCGTCCGGGCCGCGGCATGCAGGCAGGCCAGCTCCCACAGCGTCATCCGCGCGCCCGAGCCGAAGTACATCGTCAGGTCCGAGCCCAGGCTCTCGAGCGCCGTCTGATAGCGCGCGACGCTATGGAACGCGTGCGCGTCCGACGGCAGGTTCAGGTCGATCCACCGGATCCTCCGCTCGCGCAGGTCGACCAGCATCGGCACGGCCACCTTCGCATCGCCCTGCAAATCGAAACGCTGCTCCACGCTCCGCGCATCGAAGAGCTCACCGTCCGGTGAGGTGCGAAGCATGTACCCGGCGAACGCCTCGGGGAGCTGCTCGAACGGGATGCCGTTGAAGCTGAAGAGGATGGTGGCGAGGTAGCGCACCCCGGCGGCCTGGAGCCCCTGGATATCCAGGTCCACGAACTCGGAGGCCCCGAGCGGCGGGGGCGCGGAGGTCAGGTCCCCCGAGTGCACCGCCGCACGCGCGCCGTAGGACAGGCGCGTGTAGTCGCACTTGCCCTTGTGCTGCCACTCGGCGTCATAGAACGCGACGGACAGGTCCATGTCGACGCGCTGAGCCTCGGGCTGCATCCAGTGCACGAAGAGCCGCAGGAGCTGCCCCTCGGGGATGGGCAGCACGCTGCCGCGCGGGAGGGAGACCAGGGCCCGGGCCGCCGTCTGCTCCTGGAACGGCACGAGCAGATCCTCCAGCCCGGCGTCGAGCACGGCCGCTTCGAAAGCGGGGCGGGCCGCGGCCCGGCGCAGGAGCTCGCTCTCGAGCCGGCCCACCACCGGGGCGATGGCATCCGCGGGCAGCAGCGGGCGCGTGTCCGGGAGGACGTACGCACGCGACATCTCCCCGCGAGGGAAGAAGACCCGGCGCGGCAGCGGCGAGCCCCGGACGCGCAGGTGCGCGAGCACGGTGAGCAGCAACACGGGCGAGGTCTTCCCGAGCGCCGTGTCCAGGGTCTCGAGGAGCGGGCCGCTCAACCCGGGCTGTTCCTCGAAAATCCTCCGAGACAGGTGGTCCAGGCGGCGGATCAGCTCACCCGGGCGCTGGCCGAGGAGGCGCAACACGGTGTCGAGCTGCCCGAGCCGGAACCCCTCTTCCACGCGCCCACGCCAGGAGAGGAACCGCAGTCGCGGACCGTCGAGACGGACGTTCTCAGAATGACTCCTCGCGCCCCGGGCCAGGGACTTTCCGAGTGCGTCCTCCTGGCTCACCTCCGTGCGCCGGAGCACCGCGAACGCGAGCGCGGTGTTCGGATAGCGGGCGTGGTGCTCGAAGGGGTGCAGCCGCTCGCCCATCTTCTTCCAGAGGGACGGGTGGCGGAGCATGTCCTCGATGAGCAGGTGCGCCTCGAGCCGCTCGAGCGTCTCCAGCAGGCCCCGGCGCAGCGCACGCGACGGGGAGCGCAGCGGCTTCGGAGGCTTCAGCAGATCCGCGGCCCCGCCCATCCAGACACAGAGCACGCGCAGCACGTCCGTCGCGGTGCGCAGGTGGGGCGCCGCGGTGCGCAGCGTCTCCTCGGGCGAGCCGGAGAGCCGCAGCAGGGTGCCGAAGACGAGCGCCATCGTCTCCTTGACGGGGATGCGCTCGGGGATCCACGGCAGCACGCGGTGACGGAGCGTCTCGAGCAGCAGGAGCAGCTCGTCACGCTCCTTCGGTGCCAGCGGCGAGGTGCGCTCCAGCAGGCTCACCAGCAGCTCCCTCGTCGCGGCCTCGAGCTCCCGCCCCAGGTGGAGCAGCTTCAGCTTGGGACGCACCGCGGGCCGCATCACGGCCTGGGCCGTGTTCTCGGGCGGTGCCGGCCAGAAGAACGGCTCGCTCTGGGAGAGGCGGCGGTTGCAGATGGGACACGCGCTGGAGTTCGAGCCATCCCAACACCGCGAGCACACGAGGTGCCCGCAGGGGGAGACGGCCGCCACGCTTCCGGGGCTCTCGCACAGGAGGCAGGGTTGCTCGGGCTCCTGAATCAACCACGCGATCACGTGGCGGATGTGGAGCCACTGCGTGTCTTCCAGCGGCACCCCGCGCGGGAAGTCGGGGAACAGCGGCACGTGCGGCCGATGGGCGCCGAGCTCCTCCGCGAGGGTTGCCTCCAGCCACGAGCCCGTGGACTCGAGCACCTCGGGGGAAAGCGCGAGGAGCGCCTGCCTGAGCTCGCGTCCGAGGACGAAACCCAGCTCGAGCAACCGCGCCTCGAGGCGCTCCAGGGCGGGCGTCGTGGTGGGCGTACCCAGCGGGGCCACTTCCAGGAACACCTGGTGCTGCCGCCGGAGGAAGAGGGTCTTCACCGGGTTCACGGGGCACCCCTGGGGACGGAAAAGGACGGGGGGTGGAGAGCGGGCACGCTCTTTTTCGTTGGAGGAAAGTGAGAAGGAAGCGCGCCCAGGAAGCCACCCCCCACGCAAAGCGTAGCACGGAGCCCGCTGGCGGCCCTAATCTCTTCACAAACCCGTCGATACTCGATGACAGGATCGCGAACATGGCCTCCTCCAGCCACCAGCACCCCGCAGACAGCCACGACCTGATCCGCGTCCAGGGCGCCCGGCAGAACAACCTGAAGGACGTCAGCGTCGAGCTCCCCAAGCGGCGGCTGACTGTGTTCACCGGCGTCTCGGGATCGGGCAAGTCGTCGCTGGTGTTCGGCACCATCGCGGCGGAGTCGCAGCGGCTGATCAACGAGACCTACAGCGCGTTCGTGCAGGGATTCATGCCGACGCTGGCCCGGCCCGAGGTCGACGTACTGGAAGGGCTGACGACCGCGATCATCGTCGACCAGGAGCGGATGGGCGCCAACGCCCGCTCGACGGTCGGCACGGCCACCGACGCCAACGCGATGCTGCGGGTGCTGTTCAGCCGCCTCGGCAAGCCGCACATCGGCTCCTCCAACGCCTTCTCTTTCAACATCCCGTCGGTCCGCGGGGTCGGGCAGATCTCGATCGAGAAGGGAGCCGGCACGACCGAGAAGCGTGTCTTCACCCTCACCGGCGGCATGTGCCCGCGATGCGAGGGCATGGGCTCGGTCACCGACATCGACCTGTCCCAGCTGTACGACGACAGCAAGTCGCTCAACGAGGGCGCGCTCACGATCCCCGGCTACACGGCCGACGGCTGGCACGTGCGCATCTTCGGGGCCTCGGGCTTCCTCGACCCGGACAAGCCGATCCGCAAATACACCAAGAAGGAGCGTCACGACTTCCTCTACAAGGAGCCTACCAAGGTGAAGGTCGGGAACGTGAACCTCACCTACGAGGGCCTCGTCCCGCGGATCCAGAAATCCTTCCTGTCCAAGGACGTCGACGCGCTGCAGCCGCACCTCCGGGCGTTCGTGGAGCGCGCGGTCACTTTCACCACCTGTCCCGAGTGCGGCGGCACCCGGCTCAGCGAGGCCGCCCGGTCCTCCAAGATCAAGGGGATCAACATCGCCGACGCCTGCGCGATGCAGATCAACGATCTGGCCGAGTGGGTGCGCGGTCTGGACAAGCCGTCCGTCGCACCGTTGCTGGCGACGCTGCGGCAGACGCTCGACTCGTTCGTGGAGATCGGGCTGGGCTACCTCAGCCTCGACCGGCCGTCCGGCACGCTGTCGGGCGGTGA